>NZ_JBVFVY010000016.1:0-53700 GCF_055522295.1 Micrococcus sp. CS26 | reverse complement strand
TCGGCGTCGTGGTCGCGTCGACGGCTCGCCCACGCCTCGGCCGCGGCCAGGTCCCGCCCGCGGGTCTCCAGCTCACGCGCCGTCACCCGGGCCCGCTGCTCCGCGGCGCGGGCCGTGGCGAGGTCGGCCCGCGCGTCCTCGTGGGCGCGACCTGCGCGCTCGGCGGCGAGGCCGAGCAGCCGGTCGTCCGTGTCCGGTGACGGCTCCGGCGCATGCCAGTCCGGGCCGAGCGCCTCGTGGAGCGCCTCGGCCAGCTGTGCCCGCGCGGTCCGGGCCACGTCCGCGTCCACGGCCACCGCGGTGTCCAGCCGGGCCGTCTCGACGCGCAGGTGCTCCTCGACGCCGTCGAAGCGCTGCGTGCCGAAGAGCCGCCGCAGCAGGACGCGGCGCTCATCCGACTTCGCGGTGAGGAACTGGGCGAACTGTCCCTGAGGCAGCAGGACCACCTGCATGAACTGCTCGGCGTCCAGGTGCAGGACGGCCGCGATCTGCTGGCCGACCTCGTCCGCCCGGGTGAGCGGCGCCGTCCATTCCCCGTCCACGCGTTCCCGCAGGGAGACCGTGGCCTGCGTGGTGACGGTGGCGCCGCCCGCCGCGCTGCGTCTCCGGCGGGGCCGCTCGTGCTTGGGCGAGCGGACCACCTCGAAGCGCCGGCCCTGCACGGTGAACTCGACCTGCACCTCGGGGATCACCGCGCCGGGCTCGCGCAGCGTGGTCACGAGCGACTCGGCCGACCGTCCGCCCGGCACGGTCCCGTAGAGGGCGAAGCACAGCGCGGCCAGCACCGTGGACTTGCCCGCGCCGGTGGGCCCGTCCAGCAGGAACAGGCCGCCCGCGTTGAGCCGGTCGAAGTCGACGTCCTGCGCCTGGGCGTAGGGCCCGAGCCCCTCCAGGCGCATCCGATGGATCCTCATGCGCGCACCTCCCCCGCGCGAGCGGCCTCGAGGGCGTCCCGCAGCAGGTCCTGCTCGGCCCCGCTGGCCGGCCGCTGCCGGACGTGGTCCACGAAACCGACCGCGAGCGCGTGGTCCGAGGGTGCCTGCCGCAGGACCTGGGCGTAGGTCCGCTCCCGGGCCCGCCTCCCGCCGGCCGGTTCGTGGCGGAAGACGAGCACGGAGGGGAACCGGGTCTTCAGGCGCTCCAGGGCCCGCTCGGGGCGTTCGTCGTCGGTGACGGTGACCTGCACCCAGCACTGCTCCGCCCACGCGAACTCCGGGGACTCCAGCAGGTCCTCGATCGGCCCGGACAGCACCGCCAGGCGCCGTCCGGCGTCCCAGTCCACGGCCTCGACGTCGGTGACGGCCCCGCCCGTGACGTGGACGAGCCAGCCGCCCTTGCGGTGGCCCGCCTCGGAGAAGGAGTACGGCAGCGGTGAGCCGGAGTACCGCACGTGCTCTGCCAGCCGCTGGCGGCCGTGCAGGTGGCCCAGGGCCGCGTAGTCGAGCCCGTCGAACACGGAGACCGGCACCTGCCCCAGCGTGCCCACCAGCATCTCGGGCGGGGCGTCCGGCTCGACGTGCTCGCCCTCGCCGATGTCCCGTTCGGACTCGGAGCCGTGGCCCCCGGCCGCGAACAGGTGGGCCAGCACGACGGCGGCCACCGGCTCCGGCGTCTCGGCGCGGCGGGCGGCCAGATCGGCGTGGACGCGGCGGACCGCCTCCGTCAGCACGGCCGTGTGGTGGGGCTCCACGCCCCAGGCCGGTCCCTGGTGGCGCGGTTCGAGGTAGGGGATGCCGTAGACGGCCACGGTCTGGCCCGCGCCGCCGTCGACCCCGGGCTCGGTGAGCAGCACGGGGCGGTCCAGCTCCGCCGCGTCCGCGCGCACGTGCACGCCCGCGGCCGCCAGGAGTCCGCCGCCGAAGCCGAGGCGCACCGCCGAGTCGTGGTTGCCGCTCGTGAGCACCACCTGGGCGCCGGCCGCGTGCAGCCGGGTGAGCGTCCGGTCCAGCAGCCGGACGGCGTCCGCCGGCGGCAGCGCGCGGTCGTACACGTCCCCGGCCAGCAGGACGGCGTCCACGCCGCGCTCCGTCACGGTCGCGACGAGGGCGTCCAGGACCTCCTCCTGGGCCTCGAGCAGCCCGGTGCCGTGGAACGACCGGCCCAGATGCCAGTCCGAGGTGTGCAGCAGGATCATGCGGCCCACTCTAGGGAGGGTGTGGACGGGATAAGCACGACGCGGTGCAGCTCGTACGATGGCGGCATGTCCGCCACCGCGCCCGAGCCCACCGCCTCCTCGTCCACGCCCCTGCCCGGCCCCGAGCACGCCGACCGGGTCCTGGCCCTCCTCGCGGCCGGTGCCGCCGGGGACGCGCTGGGCGGCGTCGTCGAGTTCACCCCCGCGTCGGGGATCGCGGCGGTGCACGGCCCCGCCGGCGTCACCGACGCCGCGGACCTGCTCGCCCAGGAGGGCGCCCACGCCCTGCCGATCACCGACGACACGCAGCTGACGCTGTACGTGCTCGACGGCCTGCTCGAGTGGATCGAGTGGCAGAACGACGGCGTCCCGGCCGATCCTGCGGCGTGCGTGTGGCTCGCGTGCCTGCGCTGGTTCGCCACGCAGGACGGCGCGCTGCCCGAGGGCGCTCCCCCGGCCCCGCCCCGCTGGATCGACGCGCACGCGGAGCTGAAGGTGCGCCGCGCGCCGGGCACCGCGTGCCTGACCGGGCTCGCCGAACCGGGGATGGGCCTGCCGGGCGACCCGCACAACCCGGGTTCGAAGGGCTGCGGGACGGTCATGCGCTCGGCCCCGTACGGGATGGTGCCGGGGCTCGAGGACCCGCACGTCGTGTCCCTCGCCCGCCAGGGGGCCGTCCTCACGCACGGCCACCCCACCGCGTGGGTCGCGGCGGGCGCGTACGCCCTCGTCATCGCGGCCCTGCTGCGCGGCCTGGACCTGGCCGCCGCGGTCGCGCACGCCCGCGCGTGGCTCGACGGCCTGGGCGAGGAGGCCGCGGAGACCCGCGCCGCCGTGACCGCGGCGGTCGACCTGGCCGGCACCGTCGACGCCGACCCCGGCGCCCCCGGCGCCCTCCCCACCGCGCTCGGCGAGGGCTGGGTCGCGGAGGAGGCCCTGGCGATCGCGCTGTATGCCGCGCTCACCGCGCAGGCGGTGCACCCGGCCGATCCGGCGGCGGCGCTCGCCCTGGCGCTGCGGATCGGCGTGAACCACGACGGCGACTCCGACTCCACGGCCTCGCTGGCCGGGCAGGTGCTCGGCGTGGCGCACGGCACCGCCGTGTTCGGTGCGCACGACCCCGCGGACCGCGCCGCGGCCGAGGCCTCCGTCCCGGGGTGGGTCGCCGAGCGCGAGGTCGTCCTGGAGGCCGCCCGGCGCTGGAGCGCCGCGACCACCTGAGTGGTTCAGCGCGCGGCGTCCGGCCAGTTCCCGTCGAGCATCTGCAGGAACTCCCCCTCGGAGACCAGGGCGATGGCCTGCCCACGGTCCCGCCGGCGCAGGGCGTCCCGCGTCTTGCGGTGCGCCAGCGCCGTGGTCACGGCCTGCGGTGCCCCGTCCTCGGCGCGCGGGCGGTGCAGGTCCGCGGCCTCGAAGCCGTCCCCCACGACGAGCATCGTGGTGGCCGCGCCCACCCGGTTCGCGGTCTGCGCGCCGTGCGCGGCCGCGCGCGTCTTGGCACTCTGACGCGACATGCCGATGCCGCCCGTGAACACCACGGTCTGGCCGAACAGGGGGTGGCCCGGGTCGGCGGCCGGGTTCGGGAGCGGATTGACGCCCTCGTCCGGCCAGCGCATGAAGTCGGGCATGGCGCGTTCGTCCCGCAGCGGGACCCGCGCGTCGAAGACGCCCTCGGTACGCCGGGCCTGGCGGGTGGCCTTCGACTCGGCGCCCGATCCCGCCGCCCGGGGGGCGAGGACGCTGACGCTCAGCCCCTGGGCCCGCATCAGGCGGTCGACGCCGCGGCCGGCCGGCGCGTCGGTCAGCCCGGGCAGAATCTCCGCGTCGGCCGGCGGCGCCCCCAGCACGCGCCGGCCGATGTCCACGAGGATGGCCGCGCAGGCCTCGGCGTCGGCCAGTGCGTCGTGGTGGCGCCCCGGGGTGAACCCGGCCTCGCGCGCCGCGGAGGGCAGGGCGTACGAGGGCAGGTCGTAGACGCGGCGCGCCAGCACCAGGGTGCACACGAACTCCAGGCCCGGCACGTCCCGGCCGGAGACCTCGAGGCCGGACTCGATGACGCCGACGTCGAAGCCCGCGTTGTGCGCCGCGAGCACGTCCGTCCCCACGAAGTCCGCGAGCTCGTCGTACACCTGCGCGAACCGGGGGGCGTCCAGGACGCGGTCCTCGGTGATGCCGTGGATGCGCACGTTGCGGGGATCGAACCGGTCGAAGCCGACGGGCGGACGGATCAGCCACTCGGCACGGTCCACCATGACCCCGTCCCGCACCCGGACGGCGCCCACGGCGCACGGGGAGCCGCGGAAGCCGTTGGCGGTCTCGAAGTCGATCGCGGTGAAGTCCAGCCCCGGCACGGGGACGCGCCCGCCGCTCACGGGCGCGCGTCGAGCGCGTCCACCAGGTAGGGCAGCAGGGCGCGGAAGGCGTGCCCCCGGTGGCTGATCGCGTTCTTGTCCTCGGGGCTCAGCTGCGCGGTGGACACGTCCCGGCCCTCGGGCCGCAGGATCGGGTCGTAGCCGAAGCCGCCGTCCCCCACGGGCTCGCGCAGCAGCGTGCCGGGCAGGCGGCCGTGCTCGACGTGCTCGACGTGGATGGCCCGGGCGCCCGCGGCGTCCGGGCCGCTGGGGACCGCGAGCGCGGCGGCGCACACGAACTGGGCACCCCGATGCTCGTCCGGCACGTCGGCCAGCTGGGCCAGCAGCAGCTCGAGGTTGGCACGGTCGTCCCCGTGGCGCCCGGCCCAGCGGGCCGAGAAGATCCCGGGGGCGCCGTGCAGCACGTCCACGGCCAGACCGGAGTCGTCCGCGACGGCGATCAGCCCGGTGTGCGCGGCCACGGCGCGGGCCTTCTTCAGCGCGTTCTGGGCGAACGTGACGCCGTCCTCGACGACGTCCGGGGCGCCCACGGCGCCCGCGTCCACCACCGCGGCCTCCACGTCGAGGCCGGGCACGGCGCCGGCGAGCAGCTGCCGCAGCTCGCGCACCTTGCCCGCGTTGTGCGTGGCGAGCACGATGCGGGCGCCCTCCGGCAGGCCCGCCGACGAGGAGGCGGGCGCGCTCACGCCCGGTCCTCCGTGGCGGCGGCCAGGGTCTCGGCCTGGATGCGGGCCAGCTCACCCGTGCCGATCAGGGCCAGGTCCAGCAGGGTGTCCAGCTCGGCGCGGGTGAACGGCGCGCCCTCGGCGGTGCCCTGCACCTCCACGAACTCCCCGGCCCCGGTGACGACCACGTTCATGTCCGTCTCCGCCTTCACGTCCTCCACGTACGGCAGGTCGAGGACGGGCACCCCGTCCACGATGCCCACGGACACCGCGGCGACGGAGTCCTTGAGGACGGCAGCGCCCTTGGCGAGGATCCCCTCGCGCCGCGCCCAGGCCACCGCCTCGGCGAGGGCGACGTAGGCGCCCGTGATGGCGGCGGTGCGGGTGCCGCCGTCGGCGTCGAGGACGTCGCAGTCCAGGACGATGGTGTTCTCCCCCAGGGCGGACAGGTCGATGACGGCGCGCAGGGACCGGCCGATCAGGCGGGAGATCTCGTGGGTGCGCCCGCCGATCCGGCCCTTGACGGACTCGCGCTGGCTGCGCTCGTTGGTGGCCCGCGGGAGCATCGCGTACTCGGCGGTGACCCAGCCGGTCCCCTCGCCCTTGAGCCAGCGCGGCACGCCCTCGGTGAAGGAGGCGGTGCACAGCACGCGGGTGTTCCCGAACTCGATCAGGGCCGAGCCCTCCGCCTGCCGGGACCAGCCCCGGGTGATGGTGATGGGGCGCAGCTCGTCGACGGCGCGGCCGTCCGGGCGGGGGGCGGTGGGGGCGGGAGAGCTCATGGCCTCCAGTCTAGGCACGCCCTCAGACGCCGTAGCTCAGCCCCGAGACGGCGACGGCCAGCGGGCCGTCGTACACCTCGCGGGCCTCCTGGACGGCGCGCTGCGGATCGTTCCACACCGGCAGGTGTGTGAGCAGCAGCTTCCGGGCCCCGGCCTGCGCCGCCGTCTCGCCGGCCCGTCGGCCGGTCAGGTGGACGCCGTCGATGCCGTCGTCCCGGCCCTCGTGGAAGGCGGCCTCGCACAGGAACACGTCCGCGTCCCGCGCGGCCTCGACGAGCCCCTCACACGCGTCGGTGTCCCCGGAGTAGGTGAGCACGCGGGTGGTGACGTCGCCGTCGTCGTCGACGCGGTCCACCTCGACCCGGATCGCGTAGGCCTCGTCGATGGGATGGCGCACGGGGACCGGGGTGAACCGGAACGGACCGAGCCGCTCGGGGCGGCCGGCGGCCCAGCACCGGAACTCGAAGTCCTGGTGCATCCCCGGCTCGGGGTCCATCCCGTACGCCTCGGCGATGCGGTCGGCGGTGCCGGCGGGTCCGTAGACGGGCAGCCGGCCGCGTCCCCAGCCGGCCGGGTTCCAGCGGATGGCCACGTGCATCCCGCACAGGTCCATGAAGTGGTCCGGGTGCAGGTGGGAGAGCAGGATGCCGTCCAGGTCCTCGAGCTCGACGTAGCGCTGCAGCACGCCGAGGGCGCCGTTGCCGAGGTCGAGCAGGATCCGCCACGTGCGCGGGGTGACGCCGTCCTCGGCCACGCCCTCGGCGGTGAGGAGGTAGCACGAGGCGGGCGAGCCCGGGCCGGGGAAGGACCCGGAGGCCCCGATGATGGTCAGCTTCACGTCACACCCTCCTGCTCGGGGCCCGGCCGGACGGAGGCCGCCGAGCGCGTCGGGACCGGCGCGGCCGCGGGGCGGGGCGCGCCGATCGTCTCCAGGCGTCGCACGGACTCGACCTCGGGTCCGAGGAAGCGGCGCGCGAGGGCCTGGAAGTGGTCGGGGTCGCCGGTGGCGGCGAAGCGGTGGCGGGTGGCCTGGCCGGAGCCCGCGGCCGAGTGGGGGTGCTCGAGGCCGAGGCGGACCAGCTCCCGGTAGAGGTCCTTGGCGGTCTCCTCCGCGGAGGAGACGAGCGTGACGTCCTCCCCCATCACGAGGGAGAGCGCGCCGGTCAGCAGCGGGTAGTGGGTGCATCCCAGCACGAGGGTGTCCACGCCCGCCGCACGCAGCGGGGCCGTGTACTCCCGGGCGGTCTCCAGCAGTTCGGGGCCGGTGGTGATGCCGGCCTCCACGAACTCCACGAACCGCGGGCACGCGACCGAGGTGATCTCGAGGTGCGGGGCGGCCGAGAACGAGTCCTCGTAGGCGCGGGACCCGACGGTCGCCTCGGTGCCGATCACACCGATCCGGCCCGTGCGGGTGGCTGCCACGGCGCGGCGCACGGCGGGCTGGATCACCTCGATCACGGGGATGCCGTGGCCTCCCGTGTAGCGCTCGCGGGCGTCGCGCAGCACGGCGGCCGACGCGGAGTTGCACGCGATCACGAGCGCCTTGACGCCGCGCGCGACGAGCTCGTCCATGATCGCCAGGGCGAGGGCCCGTACCTCGGCGATGGGCCGCGGGCCGTACGGCGAGTGCTCCGTGTCGCCCACGTAGAGGATGGACTCGTGGGGCAGCTGGTCCATGATCGCCCGGGCCACGGTCAGCCCGCCCACGCCCGAGTCGAACACGCCGATCGGCGCGGCGGCGTCCACGGCGGCGCGCTGGCCGCTCACTGCTCGCCCTCCGCGTCCCCGGCGCCCGGCGCGGACTCGTCCGCGCCCTCGGGCAGCTCGCTGAGCATCTCCGTCATGAGCGTCTCCAGCAGCCACGAGGTGAAGTTGTAGAGCAGGGCCATGGTGGACTCGACGTCCTCCGCGCTGCGCCAGTCGTCCACGGCGTGCACGCGGGCGGCGTCCTCCTCGGTCTCGACGCCCAGGCGGGCCGCGAGGACGAGGCGCACGTCGTTGAGCGCGCGGCCGAAGGCCGGCGCCTGGTCGTGCGGGACCTCCACGCGCGTCGAGCGCAGCAGCTCGAGTGCCAGGCGCGCGTCCGCGAGCTTCCCCTCCGACAGGGCGTCCTCGGTCAGGGCCCGGTGGGCGCCCTGTTCGGCGGCGCCGGCCTGGGGCATCGCATCCGGCAGGAGGCGTGCGACGGCCGGGTCGGTGGGGGCCGAACGCTGCGGCTCCGGGTCCTGGCTCAGGTGCAGCCCGGAGACCAGCCCCCAGAACGCGGCGTCGGACGCGTCCAGCCCGGCCACGGGGCCCGCGTCCTGCGCGGCGGACACGGACGGCGGCGCCGCCGGGGGATCTTCGGGCGTGTCGACGCCGTCCTCGGCGGCCGGGGCCTCGGCGGGGTCCGCCTCGGCGGGGCGCACGTCCGCGCGTCGGCCCTCGAGCAGGGCGACGACGTCCCTGACCAGCCCGCGCAGCAGGCGCACCTCCGGCAGCTCCAGCTGCGCCGTGTACCCCCGCCGCGTCCAGCGGAACCGTTCTGCCATGCCCCTCCTCAGTCCTCCGCCTGCTCCAGCGTGGCCCACAGCCCGTAGCCGTGCATCGCGCCCACGTGCAGCTCGGCCTTCTCCTTGGTGCCCGTCGCCACCACGGACCGGCCCCGCTCGTGGACCTCGAGCATGAGCCGCTGCGCCTTGGCCGCGGAGTAGCCGAAGTGGGTGCGGAACACGTAGGCCACGTAGCTCATCAGGTTCACCGGGTCGTTCCACACCACCACGTTCCACGGCCGGTCCCGGGCTGTGTCCTCGTGAGGCCGCTCCAGCAGGGCGGTGTCGGTGGCGCCGGCGGGGACGGACTCACCCGGCGCCGGACGCACGGCGCGCGGCGCGGACGGATCGTGGCGGGTCAGCACGGACATGCGCCCCAGTGTACGAGGCGGGCGGGCCAGGACCGGCCCCGCCACGGTCCACTAGGGTGGGGGCGTGAGCCAGAACCCCGTGCCCAGCGCCCCGCGGACCGCCGACGACTGGCAGATCCCCACGGCGCTGATGACCGACCACTACGAGCTGACCATGCTCCAGGCCGCGCTGAAGGCCGGCACCGCGCACCGCCGCTCCCGCTTCGAGCTGTTCACCCGACGCCTGCCCAGCGGCCGCCGCTACGGCGTGGTGGCCGGCGTGGGCCGCGCGCTGGAGGGCCTGTCCCGCTTCCGGTTCGACACGCCCGAGCTCGACTTCCTCGCGGACACCACCGCCCTCGACGACGCCACGCTGGCCTGGCTGGCCGACTACGAGTTCACGGGTGACATCGTGGGCTACGCCGAGGGCGAGGCCTACTTCCCGCACTCCCCCCTCCTGCAGGTGGAGTCGACGTTCGCCGAGGCGTGCATCCTGGAGACCTACCTGCTCTCCATCTACAACTACGACTCCGCCGTGGCCTCCGCAGCCTCCCGCATGACGGCCGTCGCGGACGGCCGCCCGTGCGCCGAGATGGGCTCGCGCCGCACGCACGAGGAGTCTGCCGTGGCCGCCGCCCGCGCCGCGGCCATCGCGGGCTTCACCGCCACCTCGAACCTCGAGGCGGGCCGCCGGTACGGCATCCCGACCGTCGGCACCGCCGCCCACTCCTTCACCCTGCTGCACGACTCGGAGCGCGCCGCCTTCGAGGCCCAGGTCGCCGCGCTCGGGGCGGACACCACCCTCCTCGTGGACACGTATGACGTGGAGCAGGGCGTGCGCACCGCGGTCGAGGTTGCCGGCCCGGCCCTGCGGAACGTCCGGGTCGACTCCGGCGACCTCGTGATCCAGGCTCACCGCGTGCGCGAGCTGCTCGACGAGCTGGGCAACACCGAGACCGGGATCATGGTCACCTCGGACCTGGACGAGTACGCGATCGCCGCCCTGCGCTCCGCCCCCGTCAGCTCGTACGGCGTGGGCACGCGCCTGGTCACCGGGTCCGGCGCGCCCACCGCCTCCATGGTCTACAAGCTCGTGGCCCGCCAGGACGACGACGGCACGTGGGTGGACGTGGCCAAGGCCAGTTCCGGCAAGGCCAGCCGGGGCGGCCGCAAGGAGGCCGCGCGCCGCCGCGACCCGCGGGGCCGGGCCACCGCCGAGGTGATCGGCGTCAACCGCGGCGCCGCGCCCGACGCCGACGACCGTCCCCTGCTGCACCGTTTCGTGCACGCCGGCGAGCTGGCCGAGGGCTGGACCGGCCCCGAGGCCGTCACCCGCGCCGCCGAGCGGCACGCCGCCTCCCTGCGCGAGCTGCCCGCCTCGGTGGGCCGCCTGCAGCCGGGCGACCCCGCCATCCCGACCATCTTCCTGGAGGACTGACCCATGGAGAACCTGAACCGCGCCCTGGTGATCGTGGACGTGCAGAACGACTTCTGCGAGGGCGGCGCCCTCGGCGTGACCGGCGGCGCCGCCGTCGCGGCCGGGGTCAGCGAGCACCTGGCCGAGCACGCGGACGCCTACGCGTCCGTGGCCGCCACGCGCGACTGGCACGTCGACCCGGGCACGCACTTCGCCGCGGCCACCGGCGCCGAGCCGGATTTCCGCACCACCTGGCCGGTGCACTGCGTGGCCGGCACCGCCGGCGCCGAGCTGCATCCCGACCTGGACGCCGAGCACCTCGACGCCGAGTTCCTCAAGGGCCTGCACACGGACGCCTACTCCGGCTTCGACGGCGCCCTCGGCGAGCCCGACGCCGTCCCGACCGGGGCCGCGGGCGAGCGCCCCTCCGGGACCGTCGGCCCGTACGGGGCCACCGCCGTGGCCGCGGCCGCCGTCGAGTCCGGCGCCCCCGGCCTCGACGAGTGGCTCCGTGAGCAGGGCGTGGACGCGATCACCGTGGTGGGCATCGCCACGGACCACTGCGTGCGCGCCACCGTGCTCGACGCCCTCGACGCCGGCTACGAGGTCACCGTGCTGACCGACCTGGTGGCCGGCGTCGACGAGGCGGCCGCCCAGGCCGCGCTCCACGAGATGGAGGCCGCCGGGGCCATCCTGGCGACCTCGTGAGCGGGTTCGGCCCCGAGCGGCACCGGCGTCGCCTCTGAGGCGCCGCACGCCGAGACAGTGACGAATGTCACTCGATGCGGCATGATGGAGGCACGCGGCCCCGGCGGGCGTGCCGGAGCCGGTGCCCGACGTCGACGAGGAGAGCAGCCATGACCGACTCCCCCATCGCCGCAGACCGGGACGGCATCCGCTACCTCTCCGGGGCGATCCCGGCCGCCGACGACGTCCGCGCCCTCTACGACGCCGTGGGCTGGTCCGCCTCCACGGCGGACATGGACACGCTCATGGGCGGGCTGCAGGGCTCGGCCACCGTGGTGACCGCCTTCGACGGCGGCCGTCTGGTCGGCCTGGCCCGCGTGGTCTCCGACGGCCACACCATCGCCTACCTGCAGGACATCCTCGTGGATCCGGGGCACCAGCGCCGCGGCATCGCCTCCGAGCTGCTGCGCCGCGTTTTCGCCCGGTTCGGCCAGGTGCGTCAGCACGTGCTGCTCACGGACACCGAGGAGCGCCAGCGCGCCTTCTACGAGGCCCATGGATTCCGCGAGTCCCGTGACGTGGAGGGTGACGAGCTGCGCGCCTTCGTGCGCTTCCAGTCCCGGGACGGCTGAGCCCGGCGCTCAGGCCGACACGGCCTGCCGCTCCCCCCGGGCGGGGGCGGCGGCGAGATCGCCGAGCCGCTCGGCCTCGTGCGGGCCGGGCTTCATGGCGCGCAGCGCGTTGACGATGGCCACGACGTCCACGAGCTCCTGGAACAGCGCGCCGACCAGAGCCGGGATGGCGCCCGTGGCGGCGATGACCATCAGGACCAGGGAGAGCGCGATGCCGACCCAGATCGACTGCGTGGCCACCTGCAGGGTGCGCTGGCCGGCGGCCACGGCGACGGCGACCTTGGAGACGTCGTCGGCGAGCACCACCACGTCGGCGGACTCGGAGGCGGCGGTCGAGCCGCGGGCGCCCATGGCCACGCCCACGTCCGCGGCGGCGAGCACGGGGACGTCGTTGACGCCGTCGCCGACCATCATCACCGGGCGCTCCGGGCGCTCGGAGAGCAGGCGGACCTTGTCCGCGGGCAGCAGGTCCGCGTGGACCTCGTCGATGCCCGCCTCCCTGGCGATGTGCCGTCCGGTGGCCTCGGCGTCGCCGGTGAGCATGAGGACCTGTCGTGCGCCGAGGCGGTGGAGCGCCTGCACGGTGGCGGCGGACTCGGGGCGGATGCGGTCGGCCAGCAGCAGGACGCCGGCGAAGGCGCCGTCCACGGCCACGTAGACGGCGGACTGACCGGGGGCGAGGTCGGCGGTGACGGTGTCCGGGGCGGCCTGCGTGACGTAGGCGCGCTTGCCGACGACGACGCGCCGACCCTCGAGCACCGCCACGACCCCGTGGGTGGCCTCCTCCGTGGCATCCTGCGCGGTCGCCAGGGACAGCCCGCGCTCCTCGGCCGCCGCGCGGATGGCGTCGGCGAGCACGTGCACGGAGTACTGCTCGGCGGAGGCGGCCAGGCGCAGCAGCTCGTCCTGGGCGAAGCCGGCGGCCGGGCGCACGCCGACCAGCTCGGGGCGGCCGGCGGTGAGGGTGCCGGTCTTGTCGAAGCCCACGGTCTGCACGGAGCCGAGGGCCTCGATGGTCCCACCCGACTTCACGATCACCCCGGACGTGGCGGCGCGGGACATGCCGCCGAGGAAGGCCACCGGAGCGGCGATGAGCAGCGGACACGGCGTGGCCACCACGAGCACCTCGGCGAAGCGGACCGGGTCCTGGGACAGCCACCAGGCCAGGCCGGCGATCAGGTAGGCGACGGCGGTGAACGGCACGGCGTAGCGGTCGGCCAGGCGCACCATGGGGGCGCGGGACTCGGCCGCCTGCTGCACGAGGGAGACGATGGCCGCGTACTGCGAGTCGGCCGCGGAGGCGGTCGCCTCGAGCACGAAGGCGCGGGTGCCGTTGAGCGCGCCGGACATCACGGCCGAGCCGGTGCGGCGCGTAACGGGCAGGGACTCGCCGGTCAGGGAGGACTCGTCCAGGTCCACGGCGACCTCCCCGCCGTCCTCGGCGGAAGCCACGGTGCCGTCCACGGGAAGCACCTCGGCGGGACGCACCAGGAGCCGGTCGCCGGCACGCACCTCCTCCACCGGCACGTCCTCCACGGAGCCGTCCGGGCCCAGGCGATGCGCGCGCTGCGGGGCGCGGTCCAGCAGGGCGGACAGATCCCGCCGAGCGCGGCCGGCCGCGTAGTCCTCGAGGGCCTCCCCACCGGTGAGCATCAGGCAGACGAGCACGGCGGCGAGGTGCTCCCCCACCAGCACGGTGGCGACGATCGCGGTGACGGCGAGGATGTCCACACCCCAGTGCCCGCGCATCAGGTCCCTGACCATGCCCACCGAGGTCCACGCGGCCACCACCAGGGCATACGCCGAGGCGATCCAGCGCGCCGGATCCTCCGCCCCCGCCAGGTGCAGGCCGAGGGTGAGGGCGACGACGACCAGCGTCGCGAGCACCCACGGGTACCGCGCGGCGAAGCCGAGGACGGCGGGACGTGACGGGGACGGGGCGGACACGGGCATGGCGACTCCTGACATCGTGCCCCCATTCCAGCCCGTCCCCGTGCCGGGTGCCAGCCAGGGGAGGCGAACCTCAGACCGCCGCGTGCGGGCCTTCAGGCCAAGTCGGCGGAGCGCCTCGCTGACGGGATGGCATGTCACGCATCGCTTTCGGCAACATGCTCAACCATCTTTGCCCTCCTGAATGCAGAGTAAAATCCCCTCGCGCTATCTGCAAATGATTCATCCGAGTTCCATGAATAGATGAAATAGTCAATATCAAGGAAATCATAGACCTCAGCAATGTCGCACTCATGCGGAGTTAAGCCCACAGGCGCCAGCTGCTTAGCGCGGAACTCTATAGACGTTAGATCATCAATTGGCCGTGATGACGGCCATTGGCCGACACCAAAAGTCCCACCGCCGAAGAGTCGCCCCGCCACGCGCTCCGCCTGCCGGATCCACCGAGGCCGCTGCTGCGCTTCGGCAGCAGCAAGGGCCTTAATGAGGCAAGGGTCAATATTTTCACGCATACATATGGAATCGATTTGAGACCACGTCTTCTGTCCGATGTCCTTAATGGAGTAATCGATTTCCATTTGCACATCCGGACCGGACCGGGTGTTGAATCGCTGGAAAGATATCGCCAAAACGGAAGCGAACAGGGCTGTCCAGAGTGCAATAACAAGCTCCCTGACCGACGGAACCAGGACAGAGAAGTGCGGGTATACCAATACTGCGACACTGCAATAAATCGTTGTGACGACTACAGACGCCGAAAGATAGACAGTATTCACTGTAGACAATTGTCTCAATGCGCCCTTTGGGCTGAAAGTAGACCGAATTTCCGCCAAGGTCGAATAGGTCCAAAATACGAATGCTGACGTCCAATACGGGTCCCCTCCCGACTCCACGGCCAAGTTCAGGGCCAGGACAGTCACGGAAAACGTAGGTATTCCCCTGTATATAAGTAGATACTTTACCGAGCTTCTTCTTGGCATTAAATCAAGAGAGTCCCGAGCTGTCGCATAAACTTCGGGCCATCTAGTACCAATAGCCTGGTAAATTAGCCATAAAAATATTCCCCCTAAAGATCCGATTACGATTGACACACCCGCCCCCTAGAGTCTCGAATCTGAACCTCAGGTCCGGCCGACGAACCACCCGCGCAGGGTGCTCAGCCGCTTCTCCAGCTGCTCCCGGGAGGCCTGGGCCACGGCGGGGCCGCCGGAGATCTCCCGCAGGCGGTTGTGGATCACCCCGTGCGGCTGGCCGGACCGGGCCGCCCAGGCGGACACCGTCTTGGACAGCTCCGCGCGCAGCTCCTTCATCCGCCGGTGGTCCACGACGTCGGCGGGCTCGACCGCCTGCGCACGCGGCCGGCGCTGGATCTGCTCGGCCTGCCGCTGCCGCAGCAGGGCGGAGACCTGCTCGGCGTCCAGCAGGCCCGGGATGCCGAGGAAGTCCTGCTCCTCCTCCGAGCCGACCGCGCCGCCGAGACCGAACTCGCCGCCGTCGAAGAGCACCTTGTCGAAGCTCGCCCGGGACTCGAGGGCCTCGAACTTCTCCCGCGTCAGCGCGTCCGAGCCGCTCTCGGCCCGGTTGGCCTCCGCGATGAGGTCCTCCTCGGGGGCGTCCTCGAGGTCCTCGACGTCGACGGCGCCCTCCTTGCGGTCCAGCGCGTGGTCCCGCTCGAGCTCCATCTCGTTGGCCAGCAGCATGAGCGCGGGCACGGACGGCAGGAACACCGAGGCGGTCTCCCCACGCCGGCGGGAGCGCACGAAGCGGCCCACGGCCTGGGCGAAGAACAGGGGCGTGGACGTGGACGTGGCGTACACGCCCACGCACAGGCGGGGCACGTCCACGCCCTCGGACACCATGCGCACCGCCACCATCCACCGCTCGTCCGACGCGGCGAACTCCTCGATGCGATCCGAGGCCCCCTTGTCGTCCGAGAGGATCACGGCCGGCCGCTGGCCGGTCAGCGCCTCGAGCTGCGCGGCGTACGCGCGCGCGTCCTGGTGGTCCGTGGCGATCACGAGGCCGCCGGCGTCGGGCACGTTGCGGCGCACCTCGCTGAGCCGGCGGTCGGCCGCGCGCAGCACGGACGGGATCCACTCGCCCGCCGGGTCCAGCGCGGTGCGCCAGGCGGAGGCGGTGATGTCCTTCGTGGCGGCCTCGCCGAGCTGAGCCTCCATGACCTCGCCGGTGGAGGTCTTCCAGCGCATCTGGCCCGAGTAGGCCATGAAGATCACGGGGCGGACCACGTGGTCGCGCAGCGCCGGCCCGTAGCCGTACGTGTAGTCGGCCTTGGAGCGCTCGATGCCGTCCTGGCCGAGCTCGTAGCGGACGAAGGGGATGGAGGCGGTATCCGAGCGGAAGGGCGTGCCGGTCAGGGACAGCCGCCGCGTGGCCGGCTCGAACGCCTCACGGATGCCCTCGCCCCAGCTCAGGGCGTCGCCGCCGTGGTGGATCTCGTCCAGGATCACCAGCGTCTTGGCGGCCTCGGTGCGGTTCCGGTGCAGGACGGGCTTGTTCGCCACCTGGGCGTACGTCAGCGCCACCCCGCGGTACTCGGCGCCGTGCCGCCCGTCGGCGTTCTTGAAGTTCGGGTCGATCGCGATGCCGACGCGCGCGGCGTTGTCCGCCCACTGGCGCTTGAGGTGGTCCGTGGGCGCGACGACGGTCAGTCGCTGCACGACGCCGGAGTCCATCAGGATCTTGGCCACGCGCAGCGCGAACGTCGTCTTGCCCGCGCCGGGGGTCGCGACCGCCAGGAAGTCCTGCGGCGCGGTCTGGAGGTAGCGCTCCAGCGCCTCCTGCTGCCACTGGCGCAGCTTGGGGGCCGTCCCCCACGCCGCGCGCTCGGGCATGGCGGGGGGAAGGTCCTCGCCGATGTGGAACAGGTCGTGCTGGACGCTGCCGTCCGGGGTGCCGCTCGTCAGGGAGCGGCCGTCAGCCACGGCCGCGGCCTCCGAACCAGCCACCGCGCTTGCCGTCGCCGTCGCCGCCGTCCTGCGGCTCGCGCAGGCCCTCGTAGATCTCCTTGCACGTGGGGCACACGGGGAACTTGTTCGGGTCCCGGCCCGGCACCCACACCTTGCCGCACAGGGCGATCACGGGGGCACCGGTGACGGCGGACTCCGTGATCTTCTCCTTGCGGACGTAGTGGGCGAAGCGCTCGTGGTCGCCCGGCTCGATCTCCTGGCGCAGCTCCTCACGCTCGAGGACGGACGTGCCGCCGCCGGCGGGCGCGAAGGGGTCGTTCAGGTCGGGTTCGCCGGTCACACTCATGCGGGCCAGTCTAGCCGCGCCCCTCAGAAGGCGGCCACGGCCTGGTAGGTCTCGGCCTGCGCGCGGTCGTACCAGCGCGCCCCCAGGCGCACACCCAGCCACAGCGCGACGGCGCCCCACGCGAGCCCGAGCGCCACCGTCACCCACCCCCACACGGCGGCCCCGGTGACGAGCCGGACGACGAAGGGCACCAGGAACGGCACCGCGAGCGCCAGGCTGACCAGCATCGCGGCGCCCTGGACGAGCATCGTGCGCATGGCCGCGCCCTGCGGCGTCGCGAACGGGCTGTCCCCCGGCTTCGGAACCGGGTAGACGAAGCGGGCGGAGACGAACGCGGACAGCCCGGCGGTCGTCCCGAACAGGCCGAGGGCCAGGCCCAGCATCGGCGCCAGCAGGGACCAGTCCCCCGCCGCCGCCACCGTCGCCGTCGTCACGAGCAGGATCATCGGCACGCCCCAGCCCGCCAGGCCCAGGACCCGGCCCCAGCGGTCGTCCACGCCCCGCACGCCCGAGACGACCTGCAGGTGGAACGCCGTGTGGTCGTAGGCGATGTCCGCGGAGATCGAGTAGGCCAGGGACCAGGCGGTGATCGGCCCGAGGATCAGCAGCAGGCCCAGTCCGGGACCCCCCTCCGCGGCCATGCCCCCGGTGAACCACAGCAGGACGGCCATGAGCGGGATGATGATGAGCCCGGCCGCGTACCGCGGATCGGCCAGCCAGTAGCGCTGGGCGCGGGCCGCGATCGCGGTGCGCGGGCCCGTGGCCCGTCGGCCCAGCCAGCGCAGCGGCATCGGGTCCGCTCCCGCGGCGACGCGGCGGGACCGACCGCCGCCCACGGCCACCGGCTCCACGGTGCGGCGCACGGCCAGGTGCCACAGGGCCAGGGCGGCCAGGCACCAGGCCGCCGCCACCGCGAGGTGGAGCGCGACGGCGGCGCCGCGGCCCTCGGCGGCCGCCCACGCCGCGGCGGGGCCCGCCCCGAACGGGGTCCACGCCGCGCCGCGGGCGACCTGGGGCGCGATCGCCAGGAAGTCCTCGAACGACGCGATGGCCTGCGAGAGGGCGACGCCGCCGAGCATGAGCGGGATGAACAGCAGGACGGAGACGACGTCCCGCACCCGACGCCGGCTCGCGTAGGCGGCCAGGAGGCCGGCGAGGCCGGAGCCGATCGCCACGGCGGTCACCGCGGTCAGCGCGCCCCCGGCCAGGCCCGCCGCCAGCGCGGCCGGCCGGTCCCACCAGCTGGCCCCCAGGCCCACCAGCACGGCCAGCGTGGCGAGCCCGACCGGCGTCGTGAAGGCGCTCAGGACCAGCCCGGCGATGAGGGTGCGGGCCGGGACGGGGAAGAGCACGAAGCTGTGCGGGTCGAGGGTGGCGTCCACGCCCGTGACGAACGGCGGGATGACGAGCCAGGCGAGCACCACGACGGCGGCGGCCAGCACGGTCGTGGCGCCGCGGGCCTCGTCCGGCAGGGCGGGCAGGCCCGTGACGAGCAGCGTCACCGCCACGGCGGCCATGCCGAGCACGTACAGCGCGCCGAGCACGCTCATCACCAGGGTGAACGGGGACCGCCGCCACTGGTTCAGGGTCAGCGTCCAGCGCAGTCGGACGAGCGTCAGAGCCATGCCAGCCCCTCCGAGCCGTGGCGGCCGCCGACGAGGTCCACGAAGCGGTCCTCGAGGTCGTGCCCGTCCCGGACCTCCTCGAGCGTGCCGGCGGCCCGCAGCGTCCCGGCCGCGATCACGGCGACGTGGGTGCACATGCGCTGGACGAGGTCCATCACGTGGCTCGAGACGATCACGGTGCCGCCCCGCTCCACGTACGAGTGCAGGATGTCCCGGATGTTCGCGGCGGAGACCGGGTCCACGGCCTCGAACGGCTCGTCCAGGACGAGCAGGTCCGGGGCGTGGACCATGGCGGCCGCCAGGGACACCTTCTTGGTCATGCCGGCGGAGTAGTCGGCCACGAGCTTGCGGCCGGCGTCCTCCAGGTCCATCACCCGCAGCAGGTCCGCGGTCCGCTCGGCCACGGTGTCCGCGTCGAGGCCATGCAGCAGCCCGGCGTAGGTCATGAGCTGCGTGCCCGTGAGGCGGTCGAAGGTGCGCACGCCGTCGGCGAGCACGCCGACCCGTCGCTTGGCCTCGAGGGGCTGCTCCCACACGTCGACGCCGTGGATCCAGGCGCGGCCGTGGTCCGGGCGCAGCAGCCCGGTGGCCATCGACAGGGCCGTGGTCTTGCCCGCCCCGTTGGGCCCGACCACCCCGAAGAACGATCCGGCCGGGACGTCCAGGTCCAGCGCGTCCAGCGCCAGCTTGTCCCCGAACCGCTGGGTCAGCCCGCGCGTGACGAGGGCGAGGTCCGGATCGGGGGCGTCGGCCGCACGCCGACGGGCGGCGGCCGCCAGGTGGGCGGGGGCAGGCTCGGGCGCATGCGGAGACATGCCTGGGACCTTACCCACCGTCAGGCGGACACGGCGTCCTCCTCAGGGATGAACTGAGGGTCCCTCAGAACAGCGCTGCGGCCAGCCGACGCCGCGAGGCCTGCACACGGGGGTCGTCCGTGCCCACCACGGTGTAGAGGTCCACGAGGTGGGCGCGCGCCGTCTCCCGGTCGTCGCCGGGGTGGAGGGCGATGAACCGCACGAGCCGGGCGAAGGCGTCCTCCACGTGGCCGCCGAGCACGTCCAGGTCGGCGACGGCGAGCTGGGCGGCGACGTCGTCCGGGCCGTCCGCGGCGGCCGCGCGCACCGCCGCAGCGTCGGCGTCACGGGTGCGCAGCATGAGGCGGGCCGCGGACAGGCCCTGCTGGGCCACGGCGTCCGCGGGGCTGTCGGCCAGCGCCGCCTCCCACGCCGAGACGGCCCCGGGCAGGTCGTCGGCGGCGAGGGCCTCATGGGCGGCCCGGTGCAGCGGCGGCACGGGCGGAGCCTCCGCGGCCGCGGCGTCGGCGTCCTGGCGCGCCGGGGCGACGGGGGGCACGGTGCCGGCGACGCCGTTCTGACGGGCCACCTCGAGGATCTCCCCCATGAGCTGGCGCAGCGTCTCCTCCGGCACCTCCTGATTGACCAGCGGCACCGGCTGCCCCGCCACCACGGCCATGACCGCGGGGCCGGCCCCCAGGCCGAGCGCCTGCAGCACGGCGGGCTCCTTCGCCACGTCCAGACGCGCGAGCACGAGCCGTCCCGCCTGGGCGTCGACCGCGTCCGCGAACTGCCGGTAGAGCGCCTCGCTCGCCGCGTCCCCGGGCACGTGCAGGTGCAGCAGCACCGGCACCTGGGCGGAGAGCTGGACCAGCTGCTGCAGCAGACCCTGGTCGGCGTCCGCGATCACCCACGAGCCGCCGCCGGCGCCGGCGTCGGCCCCCGGCGCGGTCCGCCCGGCCGGGGCCGGGGTGCCGAGCGAGGACAGGTCGACGGCGCCGCGCAGGTGGGACGGGGCGTCGGAGGGGGGCTGGGCGGTCACGTCGGTCACGATCCTTCCGGTCCGGGTCCGCCCCGTCGCCGGCGCGAGGGGCGTTGTCACTGCGCCCCACGGTAGCCTCCCCGGCGTGGCGCGGTCAGGCCGGGGCCCTGACGTACGCTGAGCGCGTGGAGGAGAAGGAGACCGCATCCGGCCCGGACGCCGCCGGCGTCGCCGACGTCCGCGCCCCGGCCGAGCCCGAGGGCACCGAGCAGCCGCCCGTGGCCGGCATCCCCGTGGAGCCGGTCGGGGTGGCCGCCGCGCCGCCGTCGCACGGGCCGACGCCCGCCGGGCGTCGTCGACTGCCCCGCCTGGGCTCCGTCCTGCGGCGGCGCCGACCCTTCCTCGAGGAGGACCGGGTGGACCCCGAGTCGGTCCCCGTCGACGGCGCCGAGGATCCGGCGGTCGCGGCCGTGGCCGTCGAGTCCCCCGGGCTGACCGGCTTCCTGCTCGCAGTCGGCGTGGCCCTGGCCATCGGCGTCGTCTCGGTGCTGCGCACGAACGGACAGCTCATCGTGTGGATCGCCGCGGCCCTGTTCATCGCCCTGGGCCTGGATCCGCTGGTGCGCCGGGTCGAGTCCTGGGGCGCGCCCCGCTGGGTCGGCGTGCTCACGGCCGCGCTCGGCCTGGCCGCCGTGGCCGGGGCGTTCGTCGCCCTCCTGGTCCCCACGGTGATCGAGCAGTCCACGCAGCTGGTCCAGGACCTGCCGGCCATCATCGACGGGGTGATGACCGCCGAGTGGTTCGTGCAGCTCGACGAGGAGTTCCACCTCCAGGAGGCCGTTCGCGCCCAGACCGAGCGCCTCGCCGCCGACGGCGTCGCCGTCACCGACCTGTTCGGCGGGCTCCTCGGCTTCGGCCAGACCGTGCTGAACGCCGTCTTCTCGGTGCTCGTGGTGGTCGTGCTGACGCTGTACTTCCTCTCCTCCCTGCCGCACATGAAGTACTGGGCCTACCGGCTCGCACCGCGCTCGCGCCGGCCCCGGATCGAGGCGCTGTCCGAGCAGATCACCTCCTCGGTCGGCCACTACGTGATGGGCCAGTCCTTCGTGGCCGCCCTCAACGGCGCGGTGGCGTTCACGGCGCTGGCCATCGCCGGCGCCCCCTTCGCCGTCCTGCTCGCCGCGATCGCCGCCTTCATGGCGTTCATCCCGCTGGTGGGCGCCGCGATCGGCGGCACGCTGCTGACCCTCGTGAGCCTGCTGACGTCGTGGCAGACCGCCGCCGTGTTCGCGGCCATCTACTTCGTCTATCTGCAGATCGAGGCCTACGTCATCTCGCCGCGCGTCATGGCGCGCGCGGTGTCCGTGCCGGCGGCCGTGGCCGTGATCGCGGTGATCGCCGGAGGCGCGCTGCTGGGCGTCCTCGGCGCCCTCATGGCGATCCCGCTCGCCGCCGCGCTGCTGCTGCTGGTCCGCGAGGTCTTCATCCCCCGTCAGGACGCCCGGTAGGCCCACGACGGCGGCGCGGCCCGGACCGTCGCGGTCAGCGGCTCGGGCGGGTGCGCCAGCACACCGGGTGCCAGTGCCGCCGGTCCGCTCCCGCGTCCTCGTCCCCCATGATCCAGTCGGCGCGCCAGGCCACGAGGTGCGCCTGGCCCTGCCGGATCACCCGGCCGCAGCCGGGGCACGTGTAGTCCTTCACCGCGCGCCACGCGGGGATCTGCCGGACGTGCCAGCCGCCGTCGGACCCGGACTGGCGCGAGTAGCCCGCGTCCAGGCCGAGGAGCTCCTCGAGCGGGTCGGACCGCCCCGGCGACGGCCGGGACCGCCGGGAGACGCCGGAGGCCCCGCGCTCGCTCCGCCGAGGCGCGGACGAGCGGCGGGGACGGTTCGAACGGGGCATGTCCCCATGCTGACACACGAGCGGGTGGGCACGGTCCGCCTAGGATGGACCGGTGCGACTCGTCATTGCCCGCTGCTCCGTGACCTATGAGGGCCGCCTGAACGCCCACCTGCCCACCGCCACCCGCCTGCTCATGGTGAAGGCGGACGGCTCGGTGCTGGTGCACTCCGACGGCGGTTCCTACAAGCCCCTCAACTGGATGTCGCCGCCCGCGACCCTGCACGTGGAGGAGCCCTCCCCCGATCAGGCCGACCAGGGGGTGACGCAGGTCTGGCGCGTGCAGGCCAAGAAGTCCGACGACCGACTCATCGTGCTCATCGAGGAGGTCCTGGCGGACGACTCCCACGAGCTCGGCGTGGACCCCGGCCTCGTCAAGGACGGCGTGGAGGCGGATCTGCAGCGTCTGCTGGCCGAGCAGATCAGCCTGCTCGGCGACGGCCACACCCTCGTGCGCCGCGAGTACATGACGGCGATCGGCCCCGTGGACATCCTGGCCCGCGACGCCGACGGCGGCACCGTGGCGGTCGAGCTCAAGCGCCGTGGGGACATCGACGGGGTCGAGCAGCTCACCCGCTACCTCGAGCTGATGAACCGGGACCCGCTCCTGGCGCCCGTGCGCGGCGTGTTCGCGGCCCAGCAGATCAAGCCCCAGGCCCGCACCCTCGCCGAGGACCGCGGCATCCGCTGCGTCACCCTCGACTACGACGCGATGCGCGGCGTGGACGACGCCGAGTCCCGCCTGTTCTGAGGCGCCGGGCGGGCTCAGCGGCGCCAGAAGGACGACGCCGCGGACGGCCCCGCCTCGCTCCAGGCGCGCAGGGCGCCGGCGTCGTCGGGGTCGACGACGACGCGCACCGGACGTGTGCCGGCGCTCAGCTCCAGGACGGCCCGGCCGGCCTCGTCCGCCGGGAGGCGGTCGATCTGCAGGCGGCTCCGGTCCGCGCTCCAGCGCTCTCGCGAGAGGCGCCAGCCCCCGGTGAGGCGCAGGCGGGACTCGTCGTACACGCCGATCACACGCTCACGCCCCGGGCCCTCCCGCTCCAGGACCGCAGGGAAGGCGGCCGTGACACGGGCGAGGGCCCGGCGCCGCATCACCAGGGCGAGTGCCGACAGCACGATGACTGCCACCACGGTCGCCGAGGCGATGAGCACCGGGCCCTCCACCGTCAGGTCCTGCCGCGCCGCGTCAGGCCGCCGCGGCGTCGCCCAGCCGGGCGGACGTCGCGGCGATCACGACACGGTCGTGGTCCACGGAGAAGAAGCCGCCGCGGGCCTGCGCGGTGACGGTGCCGCCGTCCGTGGTCCGCACCACGACCTCGCCGTCGCCGAGGACGGCGAGCATCGGGGTGTGGCCCGGGAGGATGCCGATCTCACCGTTGACGGTGCGCGCCGACACGGCCGACGCGGCGCCCGACCAGATGGACCGCTCCTCGGAGACGATCTCGACGTTGAGCTCAGCCATGATCGATCAGCCCTCGGCCTGGATCTTGGCCCACTCGCGCTCGACGTCGTCCAGGCCGCCCACGTTGTAGAAGGCCTGCTCCGCGACGTGGTCCAGGTCGCCGTCGGCGATGGCCTTGAAGCCCTCGACGGTGTCCTTGACCGGCACGGTGGAGCCCTCGACGCCGGTGAACTGCTTGGCGGTGTAGGTGTTCTGCGAGAGGAACTGCTCGATCTTGCGGGCGCGGCCCACGGTGATCTTGTCCTCCTCGGAGAGCTCGTCCACACCGAGGATCGCGATGATGTCCTGCAGCTCCTTGTTCTTCTGCAGGATCTGCTTCACGCGGATGGCCACGTCGTAGTGGTCCTGGCCCACGTACTGCGGGTCGAGGATGCGCGAGGTCGAGGCCAGCGGGTCCACGGCCGGGTACAGGCCACGGGACGCGAGGTCACGGGTCAGGTTGGTGGTCGCGTCCAGGTGCGCGAACACGTTGGCCGGGGCCGGGTCGGTGTAGTCGTCCGCGGGGACGTACACGGCCTGCATCGAGGTGATGGAGTGGCCGCGGGTCGAGGTGATGCGCTCCTGGAGCACACCCATCTCGTCCGCCAGGTTCGGCTGGTAGCCCACGGCGGAGGGCATGCGGCCCAGCAGCGTGGAGACCTCGGAACCGGCCTGCGAGAAGCGGAAGATGTTGTCGATGAACAGCAGCACGTCCTGGTTCTGCACATCGCGGAAGTACTCCGCCATGGTCAGCGCGGACAGGGCCACACGCAGACGCGTGCCCGGCGGCTCGTCCATCTGGCCGAACACGAGGGCGGTGTCCTTCAGGACGTCCGCCTCGTCCATCTCGACCCAGAGGTCGTTGCCCTCACGGGTGCGCTCGCCGACGCCGGCGAACACGGAGGTGCCGCCGAAGTTGCGGGCCACACGGGTGATCATCTCCTGGATGAGCACGGTCTTGCCCACGCCGGCGCCGCCGAACAGGCCGATCTTGCCGCCCTTGATGTAGGGGGTCAGCAGGTCGATGACCTTGATGCCGGTCTCCAGCATCTCGGTGGAGCCCTCGAGGGACGCGAAGTTCGGGGCCGGGCGGTGGATCGGCCAGCGGTCCTCGGCCTGCAGCTGCGAGGCGGGCATGTCCAGGGTCTCGCCGAGCACGTTGAAGATGTGGCCCTTCACGGCGTCGCCGACCGGCACCGAGATGGGGGCGCCGGTGTCCACGACGTCGGTGCCGCGCACCAGGCCGTCGGTGGACTGCAGGGAGATGGCGCGGACCATGTTGTCGCCGAGGTGCTGGGCGACCTCGAAGGTGACCGTGCGGCGCTGGCCGTTGAGGTCGATCTCGGTGGTCAGCGCGTTGTAGATCTCCGGCATCGCGTTGGCCGGGAACTCGGCGTCGATCACGGGGCCGATGACGCGGGACACGCGTCCGGTGGCACCGCCGGTGGGGGTCCCGGTGCCCTGGTCAGTGATGGTGGCAGTCATCTCTCTCACTTCTATCGTGTGTGGATGGCGAGTCTGGTGAGTCCCGAACGGGCTCAGGAGTTGTTGAGCGCGTCCGCGCCCGCGATGAGCTCGGTGAGCTCCTGGGTGATCTCGGCCTGACGGGCGTTGTTCATCAGGAGCGTGTAGTCCTTGATGAGGCTCGTGGCGTTGTCGCCCGCCGACTTCATGGCGCGCTGACGGTTGGCGAGCTCCGAGGCCGCCGACTGCAGCATCGCGTTGAAGATGCGCGACTCGATGTACTTGGGCAGCAGTGCGTCGAGGACCTCCTCCGCGTCCGGCTCGTACTCGTAGAGCGGCAGCACGTCCTCGGCGGTGGCGGCCTCCTCCTCGACGACCTCGAGGGGCAGCAGGCGCACCACGTGGGGGTTCTGCTTCACGAGCGAGACGAACTCGGTGAACACGACGTGGATCTCGTCCACGCCGCCGTCCGCCGTGTCCGTGAGGAACGCGTCCACGAGCACCTCGCCGATCTCGGCGGCGCGCTCGGCGACGGGGGCGTCCGTCTGACCGGTCCACAGCTTCTTGTAGCCGCGGCCGCGGAAGTCGAAGTACGTCTGCGCCTTGCGGCCGACGACGTACACGTCCACGTCCTTGCCCTCCTCGCCGAGGCGGGAGAGGAGCTGCTCGGCCTTGCGCAGCACGTTCGCGGAGTACGCGCCGGCGAGGCCGCGGTCCGAGGACATGATGAGCACGGCCGCCCGGGTCGGGTTCTCGGGCTCCGTGGTGAGGACATGATCGATATCGTGCTGGCTCGACACGGCCGAGACGGCGCGGGTGATCGCGTTCGCGTAGGGCAGCGACGCGCTGACGCGCTCACGTGCCTTGGTGATGCGAGACGTGGCGATCAGCTCCATCGCCTTGAAGATCTTCTTCATCGACGACGTCGACGCGATCTTCTGACGGTAGACCCGGATCTGGGCTCCCATGGTGGTCCTTTCCCTGGCGGGAGGGCGGTCCGGCGTCGTCCCCGTGGGGTCCGACGCCGGACCGCTCCCTCACCGACCGGCGGTCAGCGCTTCTGCTTGGTGATCTGCTCCTGCGCGACCTGGTCCTGCTCGATCGCGCAGTGCTCCTCGTGGCCGGCCTGCACGCCGCCGTCCTCGGAGGACTGGAAGCCCTTGGAGAACTCGGCGACGGCAGACTCGAGCGCGGACACGGTGCCGTCCTCGAGCTTGCCGGTGGAGGCGATGTCGGTCAGGACGGAGGTGTGGCGACGCAGGTGGTCGATGAACTCGCGCTCGAAGCGCAGCACGTCCTGCACCGGCACCTCGTCGAGGTGGCCCTTGGAGCCGGCCCAGATGGACACGACCTGCTCCTCGACCGGGTAGGGCGAGTACTGCGGCTGCTTGAGCAGCTCCATGAGGCGCTCACCGCGGGCGAGCTGGCGGCGGGTGGCCGGGTCCAGGTCCGAGGCGAACATGGAGAACGCCTGCTGGTCGCGGTACTGCGCCAGGTCCAGCTTCAGCGTGCCGGAGACCTTCTTCATGGCCTTGACCTGGGCGGCGCCGCCCACGCGGGACACCGAGATGCCCACGTCCACGGCGGGACGCTGGTTGGCGTTGAACAGGTCCGACTGCAGGAAGATCTGGCCGTCGGTGATGGAGATGACGTTGGTCGGGATGTAGGCCGAGACGTCGTTCGCCTTGGTCTCGATGATCGGCAGGCCGGTCATCGAGCCCGCGCCCATCTCGTCCGAGAGCTTGGCGCAGCGCTCGAGGAGCCGGGAGTGCAGGTAGAAGACGTCGCCCGGGTAGGCCTCGCGGCCCGGCGGGCGGCGCAGCAGCAGGGAGACGGCGCGGTAGGCCTCGGCCTGCTTCGACAGGTCGTCGAAGATGATCAGCACGTGCTTGCCGCCGTACATCCAGTGCTGGCCGATGGCCGAGCCGGCGTAGGGGGCGAGGTACTTGAAGCCGGCCGGGTCGGACGCCGGGGAGGCCACGATGGTGGTGTACTCCAGGGCGCCGTGCTCCTCCAGCGTCGCGCGGACGCCGGCGATGGTGGAGGCCTTCTGGCCCACGGCCACGTAGACGCAGCGGACCTGCTTCTCGACGTCGCCCGACTCCCAGTTGGCCTTCTGGTTGAGGATCGTGTCGACGGCGATCGCGGTCTTGCCGGTCTGGCGGTCACCGATGATCAGCTGACGCTGGCCACGGCCGATCGGGATCATGGCGTCGATGGCCTTCATGCCGGTCTGCAGCGGTTCGTGGACCGACTTGCGCTCGGTCACGGTCGGCGCCTGCAGCTCGAGGGCACGGCGGCCCTCGGCCTCGATCGGGCCCAGGTCGTCGATGGGCTGGCCCAGCGGGTCCACCACGCGGCCCAGGAAGGCGTCGCCCACCGGGACGGAGAGGATCTCGCCGGTGCGCTGCACCTCCATGCCCTCGCGGATCTCCTGGAACTCGCCGAGGACGACGACACCGATCTCGCGGGTGTCGAGGTTCTGGGCCAGGCCCTGGATGCCGTTCTCGAAGCGCAGCAGCTCGTTCGCCATGACGGAGGGCAGACCCTCCACACGAGCGATGCCGTCCGCCGCGGAGATGACACGGCCGACCTCGGTGCGATCGGTGCCCGACGGTTCGTACGATGCCGCGAAATCGTTCAAGGCATTGCGGACATCGTCAGCGTTGATGGTCAATTCGGCCATCTGCAGTCCCTGCTCTCTGTGCTTGGTGATCATCGACGTGACGATGATGCTTACGTTCGTGGGTGTTCCGGATACGGGCGGGAGCCGGCGTCAGCCGGCCATCCGCCGCTGGAGGTCGTGGAGACGCGAGGCCATGGACCCGTCGACGACGTCGTCGCCGACCTGGACGCGGATGCCGCCCACCACGTGGGGGTCCACCGTCACGTCCATGACGAGATCGCGGCCGAAGGCGCGGCGCAGGCCCAGGGCCAGCCGCTCCTGCTGCTCGGCCTCGAGCGGCCGGGCCACGGTCACCTCGGCGATCCACTGGCGCTGCCGCTCGGCGACGACGTCCGCGGCCTTGCGGACGGCGGCGGACGGCTTCAGGCCGCGCGGGGCCGAGACGGCGCGTTCGACCAGCAGTCGGCCGGCCGGGCTGGCCGACTCACCCAGGAGACGACCGGCCAGAGCGGCCCGTGCCTCGAGGGGTGCGTGCTGATCGGTGAGCGCCCGCTGCACCTCGTGCGAGTCCTCGACCGTGCGGTTGAAGGCCAGCAGCTCGCCCGAGAGGGCAGCCAGGTCCGCGTGTCCGCCGCGTGCGGCCTCCGCGGCGGCCGCGTGCGCGGCCACCGTCTCGAGGGCGTCCCCGAGATCGCGCTCCGCCGACCAGCGGCGGCCGGCCAGGTCCTTGAGGACCTGCAGTGCACCGGGGGTCACCCGGGCGCCGAACAGCGAGTCGACGAGGCCGTGACGGCGCTCGGTGGTCCAGGCGGGGTCGGTCAGGGCGCGGCGCAGGGCGCCGTGCTCGTCCACCACGTCCAGCGCGCCGAACAGCTCGCGTGCCAGGGCCACGCCGCCCTCGTCCAGCACCGGACCGACAGCCTCCAGGGAGGCGGCCAGGGAGTCCCTCGATGCGCCCGTCATCATTCGGCGACACCTGCGCTCTGGTGACGGTCCAGGTCAGCCAGGAAGCGGTCGACCACGCGCTGCGAGCGGGCGTCGTCCTCGAGGGACTCGCCCACGATCTTGCCGGCCAGGGTCGTGGCCAGCGAGCCGACCTCGGCCTTGAGCTGCGCGGCGGCCTGCTGACGCTCGGCGGCGATCTGCGCCTGCGCCTGCTCGGAGATGCGCGTCGCCTCGGCGGTCGCGCGCTCGCGCGCCTCGGCCACGATCTCGGCGGCCTCGGTGCGGGCATCCTCGCGGATGCGATTCGCCTCGGTGCGGGCGTCCGCCAGCTGCGACTCGTAGTCCGCCATCATCGCGTTCGCCTCGGCCTGGGCCTTCTCAGCCTTGGCCAGACCGCCCTCGATCGCCTCGACACGGTCCTGGTAGGACTTCTCGAGGGTCGGGACGATGAACTTGATGACGATGAACATGAGCAGGGCGAAGCCCACCACGACGACGAGGATCTCCCACGGGTTGGGGATCAGGGGGTTGGCCCCCTCAGCCGCCGCGAGGATCAGTCCGTTGCTGATCATGTTTCAACCATCCTTCGGTCAAGAGTCCTGTGGAGAGGGAGCACCGACGGTCACACCGTGCGGGCGCTCCGTGGACGCGGCGCGTCAGGCGCCGATGACGAAGGCGAAGACGAGGCCCAGGATGGCGAGGGCCTCGGCGAGCGCGAAGCCCAGGAGGGCGATCGGCTGCAGGATGCGCTGGGCCTCCGGCTGACGGGCGACGCCGTTGATGTAGGCGGCGAAGATCAGGCCCACGCCGATGGCGGAGCCGATGGCGGCGAGGCCGTAGCCGATCATGTTGAGCGAACCGTGCAGTTCCATGGTGTTCCTTTCACGAGGCCGAGGTGTCCGGCCGGGTTGTGGAGGGTCGGCCTCCCGGGTGGTCCTCCTGCGGAGGGCCGGGAAGACTGGTGGCGGGCTCTCCCGCCGTACCGCGGCCGCCTGGGTCGTGCCCGAGGCGGCCCCGGAAGATCAGTGGTCGTTCGCGTCGATCGCGCCCTGGATGTAGATCGCGGTCAGCAGCGTGAAGACGAAGGCCTGCAGGTACATGATCAGCAGCTCGAGGAAGTACAGGGCCACCGAGCCGAGGATGACCAGGATGCCGGTCCCCTGCAGGGCCAGGCTGCCGGTCTGCGTGATCAGGTAGGCGGCGCCGGCGCCGGCCAGCATCACGATCATGTGGCCGGAGAGCATGGTGGCCATCAGACGCAGGGAGTGGGTCAGCGGGCGCACGATGAAGTTGGAGATGATCTCCAGCGGCACGAGCAGCGGCAGGATCCAGCCGGGCACACCGGAGGGCACGACGGCCAGCTTCAGGTAGCGCACGCCGTGGCGCTTGATGCCGACGCCGATCCAGATCGCGTAGACGATGAGGGCCAGGCCGTAGGCGGCGCCCGCGTGGGAGAAGGTCGGCAGCTGCAGCACCGGGATGGCGCCGAACAGGTTGTTCAGCAGCACGAAGAAGAAGATGGAGAAGAGCAGCGGGACCCACTGCTTGAAGTTCTTCTCGCCCAGGATGTCCTTCGCGATGTCGTTCCGGACGAAGGAGTAGCCGGACTCGGCGAGCCACTGGGCCTTGCCGGGCACGAGCCGGGGACGGCGCATGGCCCACGCGAAGAAGGCGGTGATGAGCACCACGGAGAGCAGGACGAGCAGCATCTGCTTGCCGAAGCCGGTGCCGTACTCCGCACCCCAGGGGAAGATCTCCGGGAGGTGACCATCAGAGATGGTGGGGGGCACGAATGATGCGTTGGCCAGCACGAGGGTCAGCACGCGGTTCCTCTCCGAAGTGATGCAGTCGACGGGACCGCAGCCTCGTCCCCGGACCACAGGCGGGCGCCGCGACATTGCGGGGGTACCGGTGCGATGCGAGACACGGATGGCGGCAGATGGGCGCCGTCGAAGTGTTCGCCGCCAACGATACCAAACGGTGACCCGTGCTCCGTACCGCAGAAGGGACCCACGGCATGGCCCCCGGCTCGGTGTCTTCGCCCCTCGGGCGGGTCAGTCGGCGTAGATCCCGCGGCGGGTCCGGGCGAACACGAGGACCTCCGCGGCCTGCCAGACGAGGATCGTCACGAGGGCGGCGATCGCCGCCGCGTCCGCCCGGACCCAGCCGGGGCGGGGCAGGACCCCCAGCAGCACCGCGAACACCGCGATCTTGAGCACGAACAGCCCCACGCTGACCGGCAGCGCCGCCTCGCGCGCCCGGTCCCAGACGAGTGCCGTCGTCGCCCCGGTGAGCGCCGAGAGCGCAAGCACCGCGCCGCCGCCCAGCAGGGCGCTCCCGGCCGCCTCCCCGCCGGCGGAGAGCAGCCACGCGGCGCACGTGATCGCCAGGGCAGCCCCCGCCGCGGCCAGGGACCACCCGAGGATCCCCCACCAGCCACGGCGGTTCTCCCAGCGGCGCCGGCGTCGGCGGCCGCCCGCCCCGGTCACGCGTCCCCCCGCTCGTCCGGGTGGGCCGCGGCGTCGTTCCGGACCGCGCGACGGCGCTCCACGATCGGATGCAGGGTGAGGTAGCCGGCTCCGGCCAGGGCCACGGCGAGCACGGGCAGGACGATCATGTGGTCCACGAAGTTCAGGGACACAGCGCCCCATGCCACGAGGAACGCCCAGAGCCAGAGCAGCGCGACGGCCTGCGCCTGGGTGTAGCCGCCGTCCACGAGCTTGTGGTGCAGGTGCCCGCGGTCCGCCGAGAAGGGGCTGGTGCCCTTGGCCGTCCGTCGCAGCACGGCCAGGGCGAGGTCCGCGAGCGGCAGGGCGAGGACGGCGACGGGCAGCAGGATCGGCATGTAGGCGGGGACGTTGCGGAAGCGCATCCCGTCCAGGGCGTTCACGTCGGCGGTCACGGCGACCGCGGCCGCGGCCATCAGCAGGCCGATGAGCATGGCCCCCACCTCGCCCATGAAGATGCGGGCCGGGGCAAGGTTCCACGGCAGGAAGCCCACGCACGCGCCGACGAGCAGGGCCATGAGCAGGGTGGCGAGGTTGGCGTAGTCGAACTGGTTGATGGTCCGCGTCAGCAGATATGAGTAGACGAAGAAGGCCGAGCCGCCGATCAGCGCGACGCCCGCCGCCAGGCCGTCCAGACCGTCCACGAAGTTGATCGCGTTCATCGTCAGCACCACGGCGAACACCGTGAGGATGACCTGCGTGGTCTCGTTCCCCACCGGGATCCAGCCCACCGGCATCGCCTCGATGCGGATCCCGCCGAGGGCCACCGCGAGTCCGGCCAGCACCTGGCCGGCCATCTTCACCCACCAGCGCAGGTCCCACATGTCGTCGGCGATGCCCACGACGAGCACGACGGCGACGGCGACCAGGAGCCCGCGCATCGCGGCGTCGTCCGCGTAGATCCCCTGGAGGAACGGCACGATGCCCCCGACGGCGAATCCCACCAGCACGGCCGCGGCCATGGCCACGCCGCCCAGCTTCGGCACGGGGTGCCGGTGCACATCCCGCTGGCGCAGCGGGGTGAACACGCGCGCGCGCAGCCCCAGCCGGCGCATGAGGGGCGTCAGGGCCCCGCAGGCGACGGCCGTGACCATGACCAGGACGAGATACGCGCGCATGGGGGCCGGTCAGGCCTCCCGGTCGGCGGGGCGCGCCGCAGCGGTGTCCTCGGCGGCCGCGATCCGCTCGGCGGCGACCGGCGGCTCCTCGCCCTCGGCGAGCAGGTCCGGCACCACCGCGCGCAGTTCCTCCAGGGGCACGGAGCCCTGCCGGGCGACGCGGAACGGGGTGACGGTGCAGTCCACGATCGTCGAGGGATCCCGGCTCTCGCGGGGGCCGGCGTCGAGGTAGAGGGCCACGGACTCCCCCAGCATCGAGCGGGCGGCGTCGGCGGTGGTGGCGGCGTCCATGCCGGTGCGGTTCGCGCTGGAGACGGCCATGGGGCCGACGGCGTAGAGCAGTTCGCGGGCCACCGCGTCGTCGGGCACGCGCAGGGCGACGGTGCCGCGGGTCTCGCCGAGGTCCCAGGTCAGCGTGGGCTGGGACTTGAGGATGAGCGTGAGGGCGCCGGGCCAGAAGCGCTCGGCGAGGGCCTCGGCCTCCTCCGGCACGTCGTACGCGAGGCCGGCCATGACGCGGCGGTCCGCGATGAGCACGGGCGGCGGCATGGTGCGGCCACGGCCCTTGGCGGCCAGCAGCACGGCCACGGCCAGGGGGGAGAACGCGTCCGCTCCGATGCCGTAGACGGTGTCCGTCGGCAGGACCACGCAGCCGCGGTCCGCGAGGACCTCGCGGGCGCGGGCCACGGCATTCTCGAGGGCGGCCGGATCCGAGACGTCGATGAAGTCACTCACGTAGGTCATTCTTCCACCTCCGCGCCCGCCGCGGCTTCGCAGGACCGGCGCGCCGTCAGGAACCGGTCTCGTCCGGTGAGGTCCGGGTGCACGCGGACGCCCGTGAACCGGGGGTCCGCGCCGAGGGCGGCCAGGAGGGCCGGGCCCTGCGTCTCGTGGTGCTCCATGGCGAAGAGGCCGCCCGGGGCGAGCAGGTCCGCCGCCCGGTGCGCGATGGCCCGCGGGATCCGCAGCCCGGGCGCGTCCCCGCCGTAGAGCGCCCGCGCCGGGTCCAGTCGGGCCTCCGGTTGGACGGGCACCTCGGCCTCGGGCACGTAGGGCGGGTTGCTCACGACGACGTCCACGCGGCCCTCGAGGTCGGGGCATGCGACAAGGGCATCACCTTGTCGCAGGTCGACCCCGCGCGGGGCGAGGTTCCGCCGGGCCCAGTCGGCCGCCGTCGGGTCGAGCTCGACGGCGGTGACGGCGAGCGGGCGGCCCCGCGCCTCGCCCCACGCCGCGACGGCCGCGGCGATCGCACCGGAGCCGGTGCACAGGTCCACCACGACGCCCGCCGCGGGCCGCGCGGCCAGGTCGGCCACGACGGTCTCCACGAGCAGCTCGGTCTCCGGCCGCGGAACGAAGACGCCCGGGCCGACCGCCAGGTCGAGCCCGTGGAAGTGCGCGACACCGGTCAGGTGCTGGACGGGCTCGCGGGCGGCGCGGCGCCCGACGAGCGCCTCGAACGCCGCCGCCTGCGCGGGTTCGGCCACGGCCCCGGCGAACACCCGGGCCAGCAGCGCGCCGCGGTCGAGTCCGAGCACATGGGCCAGCAGCAGCTCGGCGTCCACGCGCGGCGAGTCGGCGCCCGCCGCGGTCAGGCGGGCGGCGGCGTCGCGCAGCAGCGCGGACCAGGCCGGTGCGCTCACGCGTCCCCGCCCAGCGCGGCGAGCCGCCGCTCCTCGTCGAGGGCGAGGCAGGAGGCGATCACGGCCTCGAGGTCGCCGTCGAGGACCGCGTCGAGGTTGTGCGCCTTGTAGCCGGTGCGGTGGTCCGCGATCCGGTTCTCCGGGAAGTTGTAGGTGCGGATGCGTTCCGAGCGGTCCATGGTGCGCACCTGCGCGGCGCGCGCCGCGGAGTCCTCGGCGTCCTGCTCCGCCCGCTGCCGCTCGAGCAGCCGCGACCGCAGCACGCGCAGCGCGGCCTCGCGGTTCTGGATCTGGGACTTCTCGTTCTGCATGGAGACGACGATCCCCGTGGGCAGGTGCGTCAGGCGCACCGCGGAGTCGGTCGTGTTGACGGACTGGCCGCCCGGCCCGGAGGAGCGGAAGACGTCCACCTTGAGGTCGTTCGGATCGAGGTGGACCTCGTCCGGGGCGTCCACCTCGGGCAGCACGAGCACGCCGGCGGCGGAGGTGTGGATGCGGCCCTGGGACTCGGTGACGGGCACGCGTTGCACGCGGTGCACGCCGCCCTCGAACTTGAGCCGGGCGTAGACGCCGTCGGCCGGGTCGGCCGCGCTCCCCCGCACCGCCACATGGACGTCCTTGTAGCCGCCCAGGTCGGAGTGCGTGGCGGAGAGGACCTCCGTCTTCCAGCCCCGGGACTCGGCGTAGCGCAGGTACATGCGCAGCAGGTCGCCGGCGAACAGGGCCGCCTCCTCGCCGCCCTCGCCGCCCTTGATCTCGAGGATCACGTCGCGCGCGTCGTCGGGGTCGCGCGGGATCAGCAGCCGGCGCAGCCGTTCGGCGGCCTCCGCCTCGGCCGCCTCCAGACCGGGCACCTCGGCCGCGAAGGCCGCCGCGTCGTCGTCGCCGGCCGCGGCCAGCTCCCGCGCGTCGGCCAGCTCCTCCGCCGCCGCCGACCAGGCGCGGTGGGCCGTCACCACGGCGCCGAGCTCGGCGAACCGCCGGTTCAGCCGCCGGGCGAGTGCCGGGTCCTGGTGCACCGCCGGGTCGGACAGGCGCGCCGTCAGCTCGCGATGCTCCGCCAGGAGCCGATCCACGGCCTCGCGCCGCTGGTCCGAATCGAACACGTGCGTGCCTCTCCTCCTCCGGCCTCAACGGGCCGGGCTGTCCGACGCGGACGGCCCCGCCCCGTCCGGCGGAGACGAGCTCCCCCGGGCGAGACGGGGCCGTGCGACGGGACGGTCAGTCGTCGCCCTTGGACCCCAGCGTGGTCTTGGAGACCAGCATGAGGAACTCGGCGTTGGACGCGGTGTCCTTGATCTTGTTGGTGAGCAGGTCGAGGGCCTGCTGCTGCTCGAGGCCGGAGAGCACCCGGCGCAGCTTCCACATGATCTTGACCTCCTCCTGCGAGAGCAGGGCCTCCTCGCGGCGGGTGCCGGACGCGTTGACGTCCACCGCCGGGAAGATGCGGCGCTCCGCGAGGTGGCGGGACAGGCGCAGCTCCATGTTGCCGGTGCCCTTGAACTCCTCGAAGATCACCTCGTCCATGCGCGAGCCGGTCTCGACCAGCGCTGTGGCCAGGATGGTCAGCGAGCCGCCGTTCTCGATGTTGCGGGCGGCGCCGAAGAACTTCTTCGGCGGGTACAGCGCCGAGGAGTCCACACCGCCGGAGAGGATGCGGCCCGAGGCCGGGGCGGCCAGGTTGTAGGCGCGGCCCAGGCGGGTCATGGAGTCGAGCAGCACGACGACGTCGCGGCCCATCTCCACGAGGCGCTTGGCGCGCTCGATGGCCAGCTCGGCGAGAGTGGTGTGGTCGTCCGCCGGGCGGTCGAACGTGGAGGCGATGACCTCGCCGTCCACCGACCGCTGCATGTCGGTGACCTCCTCGGGGCGCTCGTCGACGAGCACCATCATGAGGTGGACCTCGGGGTTGTTCGTCTTGATCGCGTTGGCGATCGACTGCAGGATCATCGTCTTGCCGGCCTTGGGCGGGGAGACGATGAGGCCACGCTGGCCCTTGCCGATGGGGCTGACCAGATCGATCACGCGGGGGCCGATCAGCTTGGGATCGGTCTCCAGGCGCAGGCGCTCCTGCGGGTACAGGGGCACGAGCTTGCCGAACTCCACGCGCTGCGGGTGCTCGACGGCGGGCTGACCGTTGACCGAGGAGATCTTCACCAGGGCGTTGAACTTCTGACGGTTGGAGCCGCCACCGTGGTGCTGCTGCTTCTCGCCGTCGCGCGGGGCGCGGATCGCGCCGACGACGGCGTCGCCCTTGCGCAGACCGTACTTCTTCACCATGGCCAGGGAGACGTAGACGTCGTTCGGGCCCGGCAGGTAGCCGGAGGTGCGGACAAACGCGTAGTTGTCCAGCACGTCGAGGATGCCGGCCACGGGCTGCAGGACGTCGTCCTCAGTCAGCTCGGTCTCGTCGACCTCGGGGCCGCCGCGGCCACGGCGGTTGCGGCCGCGCTCGTTGCGGTTGCGGCGGTTGCGACGGTTGCGGCCGCCCTCGTCGTCGCGGTCGTCGCGGCGGCTGCGGTCCCCGCGTCCGCCGTCGCCCCGGCCGCCGTCCTCGGACTTGTCGCCGCGCTGCTCGCGGGAGCCGTCGCGGCCGTTCTCACGGTCCCGATTGTTCTCGCGGCCGTTCTCGCGGTCGCGGCCGTTGTCGCGGTCCCGCCCGTTGCGGCCGTTGCGGCCGCGGCCGTTCTCGCGCCCGTTGTCATCACGGTCCTCCCGGTCGCCGCGGCGGTCCGCGTCGGCGCCGTCCTCGCCCTGGGCGCCGTCGGAGCGACGGTCCTGACCCTGCTGGGCGTCGTCGTCGCCGGCGCGGCGGCGGCCGCGGGAACGGCGCTCGGACTGCGGGCGGTCCTCGCCCTCGTCGCGGGTCTCGGACCCCCCGGACCGATCCTGGTCCGAGGCGGTCTCCCGGGGGCCCTGCTCGGTCTGGGCCTCGCGGGCCTCGGCCTGGGGCTGCCCGTCCTGGGCGACGGCGGCCGGAGCGGAGGTGTCGGCGTCGGCGCGGCGCGAGCGGCGGCGGGCCGGGCGCTCGGCGGCCGGGGCGGCGTCCTGAGAGGACGCGGCCGCCGGGACGGCCTCGGCGGCGGGGGCCGCGGGGGCCTGGGCCGCGCGCTCGGCGGCGTCGCGGTCCGCCACGGAGCCGCCGCGCTGGTGGTCGGAGATCGCGGTCACCAGGTCGGCCTTGCGCATGCGCGAGCCGCCGGCGATGCCGAGCTGGGAGGCCAGGGCCTGGAGCTGGGCGAGCTTGAGCGAGGCCAGGCCACCGCCGTTCGTCGGCGTGGTCTGTTCCGTGGATTCGGTCACGAAGGTTCCTTCTCCCTCGAATGCGGCCCGGCGGCGCGTGGCGCGTCGGGCTGCGGTGTGCATCCGGTCGGGCCGCGCAGCGGCGCCCCAGAAAACCGGGTTTCATGGTGTGAACTCAGCAGTGGCGCCTCCCCTGATCGTGCGCAGTCGCTGCGTGACGGGGCGGAGGCGTCCGGACTCGACCGAGCCGGAGCGGATCCCGCACGCCGGCCGTGCGCAGCACGGGATGGATCGCGGCGGGGTTCCGGCCGACGGCGCACGGTGCGTCCGGCCGTCACAGGCCCGGGCACCGGAGACCCGGGCCGCGCGAGGCGGTGGGGTCAGCCGTGGTGGAGTGATTCCACCCTAACACCGTCCACGGCCACGCACGGCACCAGCACGCGCCAGGCGGCCGCCCCGTCCGCCGTCAGAGCACGCGCCGCCTCCGTGGCGTGCTCGGCCGCCTGGACGCCGTCGCACAGCGCGAGCACCGTGGGACCCGCGCCGGAGACGACGGCGGCGTGGCCGCGCTCGCGCAGCCCCGCGACCAGTGCGGCGCTGGCCGGCATGGTCACGGCGCGCGGCTCCTGGTGCAGCCAGTCGCGCGTGGCGGCCGGCAGCAGCGCGGGGTCCTCCGCCAGCGCGTGGACGAGCAGCGCGGCACGGCCGGCCTGGGCCGCCGCCACGGCGTGGGGCACCTCGGCGGGCAGCACGCCCCGGGCGACGTGGGTGGACAGCTCGGTGTCCGGGATCGCGACCACCGGCACCACGCGCTCGTGCAGCCGCAGCCGCGCCGTGGCCGGGCCGGGGACGTCGTCACGGGTCCAGGAGACGGTGGCCCCGCCCACGAGCGCGGGGGCGACGTTGTCCGGGTGCCCCTCGAAGCGGGTGGCCGCCTCGAGCAGGTCCGCGGGCGCCCGGCGCAGCGCGGCCGGCAGCAGGGCCTCGGCCGCGGCGTAGGCCGCGACGACGGCGGCCGCGGACGAGCCGAGTCCGCGGGCGTGCGGGATCCGGTTCACGGCGCGCAGGTGCAGCCCCGGCGCGGTGAACCCGCGGTCCCGCAGGTGCTCGTGCGCCAGGCGCAGGATCAGGTGCGCGCCGTCCCGCGGCAGGGTGGCCGCGCCCTCCCCCTCGACCTCCGCGACGTCGGGGCCCGCCACGACCGTGAGCGTCACCTCGTCGCGCAGCTCCAGGGCCAGGCCCATCGAGTCGAAGCCGGGGCCGAGGTTGGCGGAGGTGGCGGGGACGGAGACGGACGCGGCGGTCCCGGGCGCCAGCGGCTGCGGTGCGGCCATGGCTCAGCTCAGGCCGAGGGCCTGGGCGACGGTGACCACGTCGAACGGCACCGAGCGCGGGGTCACGTCGGCGCCGTCGGCGCCGCGCAGGGCCCACTGCGGGTCCTTGAGGCCGTGGCCGGTGACGGTGATGACCCAGCTCTTGCCGGCCGGCACGTTCCCGGCGGCGTGGTGCTTGAGCAGCCCGGCGACGCCGGCGGCGGAGGCGGGCTCGACGAACACGCCCTCCTTCGCGGAGAGCCAGCGATGGGCCTCGAGGATCTCCTCGTCCGTGACGGAGTCGATCATCCCGCCGGACTCGTCGCGGGCGGCCTCGGCCTGCTCCCACGAGGCCGGGTTGCCGATCCGGATGGCGGTGGCGATCGTGTCCGGGTCGGTCACGGGGTGGCCCTGGACGATCGGGGCGGCGCCCGCGGCCTGGAAGCCCCACATCACGGGGGTCTTCGTGGCCACCGCGGGCAGCTCGGCGTCCGAGGCGCCCTCGTGCGGGTTCACGTAGGGGGCGGCGTACTCGCGGTAGCCCTTCCAGTACGCGGTGATGTTGCCCGCGTTGCCCACGGGCAGCAGGTGGTAGTCCGGGGCGTCGCCGAGGGTGTCCACGACCTCGAACGCGCCGGTCTTCTGCCCCTCGATGCGGGCCGGGTTGACGGAGTTCACGAGGAACACGGGGTAGTTCTCGGCCAGCTTGCGGGCCACCTCGAGGCAGTCGTCGAAGTTGCCCTGCACCTGGAGGATCTCCGCGCCGTGGGCCACGGCCTGGGACATCTTGCCCATCGAGATCTTCCCCTCGGGCACGAGCACGGCGCACGTGATCCCGGCCTGCGCGGCGTAGGCCGCCGCCGAGGCGGACGTGTTGCCGGTGGACGCGCAGACGACGGCCTTCGCGCCGTCAGCGACGGCGGCGGTGATCGCCATGGTCATGCCGCGGTCCTTGAAGGAGCCGGTCGGGTTCATGCCCTCGAACTTCACGTGCACGGTGCCCTGCACCAGCTCGGAGAGGTGGGGGGCGTGGATGAGCGGGGTGCCGCCCTCGCCGAGGGTGATCACGCGCGTGTCCTCGGTGACGGGCAGGCGGTCGGCGTACTCGCGGACGACGCCGCGCCACTGGTGGGCCATGGGTCAGTTCCCTTCGACTCGGAGGACGGACGCCACCTCGTGGACGACGTCCAGGGCGGCGAGCGCCCCGACGGTGGCGTCGAGGTCGCGCTGCCGCGCACGGTGGGTGATCAGCCGCAGGGACGCGCCGGGGGCGTCCTCGCGCTCAGATGGGACCTGACGCAACGTCTCGATGGAGACGCCGTGCTCCTCGAACACCCCGGCGACGCGGCGCAGCACACCGGGCTGGTCCGCCGCGCGCAGCACGACCATGAAGGAGGTGTGGGCCTCGGCCGGGTCCAGGGCGGGCAGGGCGGTGACGGGGGTGCGCAGGCGCGCCGGGCCGCCGCGCACGATGCGCTGGGCGATCGAGACGACGTCGCCCATCACCGCGGAGGCGGTGGGGGCGCCGCCGGCGCCGGGACCGTAGAACATGAGCTCGCCGGCGTTGTCGGCCTCCACGAAGACGGCGTTGAACGCCCCGCGCACGGAGGCCAGCGGGTGCTCCCGCGGCAGCAGGGTGGGGTGCACGCGCAGGACCGCGCCCTCGGCGCCGTCGGCGGCGCGGCCGCGCTCGGCGATCGCCAGCAGCTTGATGACGTAGCCCGCCTCCGCGGCGGCGGCGTTGTCCTCGGCCGTGATCGCGGTGATGCCCGCGACGGCCACCTGGTCCAGTGTGTACGGCGCCCCGAACGCGATGGTCGCCAGGATCGCGGCCTTCGCGGCGGCGTCGTGGCCCTCGACGTCGGCGGTCGGGTCGGCCTCGGCGTAGCCGAGCCGCTGGGCCTCGGCGAGGGCGTCGTCGAAGTCCGCCCCCTCGGAGTCCATCCGGTCGAGGATGAAGTTGGTGGTGCCGTTGGCGATGCCCATCACGCGGGTGACGCGGTCGCCGCCCAGGGAGTCGCGCAGCGGGCGCAGGATCGGGATGGCGCCGGCGACGGCGGCCTCGAAGCTGAGCTGCGCGCCGGTGGCGGCGGCCGCGGCGTACAGCTCCTCGCCGTGCTGGGCCAGCAGTGCCTTGTTGCCGGTCACCACGGACGTGCCGGCGGCCAGGGCGCGCAGGATCAGGGTGCGGGCCGGCTCGATGCCGCCCATCAGCTCGATGACGACGTCCGCGCCGTCCACGAGCGCCTCGGCGTCGGTCGTGTAGAGCGCCGGGTCCGCCTGCCAGTCGCGCGTCGCGCCCGTGTCCCGCACCGCGATGCCCGTGAGCTCGAGGTCGGCGCCCACGCGGTCCCGCAGGATGTCGGCGTCCTCGGTGAGGATCCGGGCGGTCTGGGACCCCACGGTCCCGCCGCCCAGCAGGGCGACCTTGAGTGCGGTGGGGGCGTCGGTGTGCTGGGGCATGGTCCTCCGTGATCCAGGGTGGGTCGGGCCCGCGCGACCGCGCGGCCCGGCTGGCCTCGAATCTAGCGCGGCGCCCCGGCCCGTCCCACCGCGCGACACTCGGTGTCCGCAGAGCGGGACGGACCCACCCGGGCCCGAGGCCGACGGCCGGGTGCGCCTCGCCCGCGTCCTCAGCGGGCGAGGCGCGGATCGGCCTCGCGGGCGAACAGGTCCTCCTGCGTCTCGCGGCGGATGATCACCCGCGCCTGCCCGCCGGAGACCGCGACGACGGCCGGGCGGGCCAGCGCGTTGTAGTTCGAGGACATCACGTGCGTGTACGCGCCCGTGGCCGGCACGGCCAGCAGGTCGCCGCGGCCCAGGTCGGCCGGCAGGTACACGTCGCGGACCAGGATGTCGCCGGACTCACAGTGCTTGCCCACCACACGGGAGAGCGCCGGCTCGGCCTCCGAGGTGCGGCGCGCGGAGACGGCGGTGTAGTCGGCGTCGTAGAGCACGGGACGCGGGTTGTCGGACATGCCGCCGTCCACGGCGACGTAGCGGCGGGCCGCGGTGCCGCCGTCGGGGGCGTCCGCGTCCACGGTCTTGGTCACCCCGACCGTGTAGAGGGTCAGCCCCGCGGGGCCCGAGATGGCCCGCCCCGGCTCGAGCGAGACCCGCGGGCACCTCAGGCCGAGGCGCTCGACGGTCTTCTGGACGTCGTCGGCGAGGGCGTCGGCGATCTCCGCGGCCGGGCGCGGCTCGTCCACGGCCGTGTAGGCGATGCCGTGGCCGCCGCCGAGGTCGAGCTCGGCCAGCTCCACCCCGTGCTCGGCCTTGATCTCGGCGAGGAACTCGAGCACGCGTCCGGCCGCCAGCCCGAAGCCCTCGGCCTCGAAGATCTGGGACCCGATGTGGCAGTGCACGCCCAGCAGGTCGATCGACTCGGCCGCCAGGGCCGCGGCCACGGCGACGGCGGCCGGCGAGCGGCCGGCCACGTTGCCGTCCCGGTCGGTGGACGCCGGGGCCAGGGAGAGCCCGAACTTCTGGTCCTCGTGCGCGGTGGCGATGAAGTCGTGGGTGTGCGCGTGCACGCCCGGGGTCAGCCGGAGCATCACGGGGGCGCGGCGGCCGGCCTCGGCCGCGAGCGCGGCCAGGTGGGTGAGCTCGTCGAGCGAGTCCACGATGATCCGGCCCACGCCCGCCTCGAGGGCGGTGCGCAGCTCGGCGTCCGACTTGTTGTTGCCGTGCAGGCCGATGTGGGCCGGGTCGACGCCGGCGGCCAGCGCGATCGCCAGCTCACCGCCGGAGGCGGTGTCCACGCGCAGGCCCTCCTCGGCCGCCCAGCGGGCGGTGGAGAGGGTGAGCATGGACTTGCCGGCGTAGTAGACGTCCGCTCCCCCGCACAGGTCGGCGAACGCGGTGTCGAAGCCCTCGCGGAACGCGCGGGCGCGGGCGCGGAAGTCGTCCTCGTCCACCACGAGCAGCGGCGTGCCGAACTCCGCGGCGAGCGCGCTCGCGCGCAGGCCCTGGACGGTGAGCTCGCCGTCGGCGGCGCGGTCCACGCCGGCGGCCCACAGGCCGGGCACGAGCGCGTCCGGGTCCCCCGGCGCGGGGAGCCAGGCGGGGGCGAGCGGGGAGGCGGGGGCGGGCTGCGGCGTCGTCATCCGGGCGCTCACATCTTCTCCGGGGCGGTCACGCCGAGCAGGCCGAGGCCGTTGGCCAGCACCTGGGCGGTGGCGTCGTTGAGCCACAGGCGGGTGCGGTTGAGGGTCTCGACGGGACGCGGCGTCCCGTCGTCGGTGGGCAGGGGCACGATGCGGCAGGCTGCGTACCACGAGTGGTAGGCCCCGGCGATCACCTCGAGGTGTCGGGCCACGCGGTGGGGCTCGCGCAGGCGCGCCGCCGCGCCGACGACGGCCGGGAACTCCGCCAGCTGGGCCAGCAGCTCCGACTCGGTGGCGTGGGTGAGCAGGGCGGCGTCGAACTCGGAGCGGTCCACGCCGTGGGCCTGCGCGGTGCGCGCCGCGCCCGAGGCGCGGGCGTGGGCGTACTGCACGTAGTAGACGGGGTTGTCGTTCGTGGCGGAGCGCAGCAGCTCGGGGTCGATCGTCAGGGGCGAGTCCGCGGGGTAGCGGGCCAGGTCGTAGCGCAGGGCGTCGCGGCCGAGCCACTCCACGAGGTCCTTGAGCTCGATGATGTTGCCGGCGCGCTTGGAGAGCTTCGCGCCGTTGACCGAGATGAGCTGGCCGATGAGGATCTCGATGTTCGTCGCGGGGTCGTCGCCGGCGGCGGCGGCGATCGCCTTGAGGCGGTTCACGTAGCCGTGGTGGTCGGCGCCGAGCAGGTACACCTTCTCCTCGAAGCCGCGGTCGCGCTTGTGGAGGTAGTAGGCGGCGTCGGCGGCGAAGTAGGTGGGCTCGCCGTTGGCGCGGATGAGCACGCGGTCCTTGTCGTCGCCGAAGTCGGTGGTCTTGAGCCACACGGCGCCCTCGCGGTCCTCGATGTGGCCCTGCTCGCGCAGCCGCTGCACGGCCTGGTCGATCGCGCCGGAGTCGTGGAGCGTCTGCTCCGAGGTGAACACGTCGAAGTGCACGTCGAAGGCGGCGAGCGTGTCCTTGATGTCCTGCATCTGGAGCCGGTACGCGGCCTCGCGGACCACCGGGCGGGCGGCCTCGTCCGTCAGCTCACGCACGTCCGGGTGCTCGAGGGCGACGGCGTCGGCCAGCTCCTGCACGTACGCGCCCGGGTAGCCGCCCGCGGGGACGTCGCGGCCGTGCAGGCGGGCGAGGACCGAGTCGGCGAACACGTTCATCTGGTTGCCGGCGTCGTTGACGTAGTACTCGGCGGTGACGTCCGCGCCCGAGGCGCGCAGCAGGCGGGCGATCGCGTCGCCCAGCGCGGCCCAGCGGGTGTGGCCGATGTGCAGCGGGCCGGTGGGGTTGGCGGAGACGAACTCCATGTTCACGGTGTGCCCGGCCAGGGCGTCGTTGCGGCCGTACTCCGGGCCGGCCTCGACGATCTCGCGGGCCAGGGCACCGGCCGAGGCCGCGTCCAGGGTGACGTTGAGGAAGCCGGGGCCGGCGACGTCGACGGCGGCGATGCCCGGCTTCCCGGTCAGGCGCTCGGCCACGAGCCCGGCGAGGTCGCGCGGGGCCATCCCGGCCTTCTTGCCCAGCTGGAGGGCGACGTTGGTGGCCCAGTCGCCGTGCTCGCGGCTGCGGGGTCGCTCCACCTTCACGCGCGCGGGGGTGATCTCCTCCCGCAGCGCGGCGGGGAGGTCACCGGCATCGACGGCGTCGGTGAGGACAGCGGACAGCAGGGCGGAGAGGTCTTCGGGCTTCACCCGCGCAAGTCTACGGAAGGGCCGCCGCGCCCGTGCGCGTGCGAACGAACCCTGCGAGATGGCCCCCTCCGGCCCGCGGTGGGGGCCATCTCGCAGGGTTCGTCGGGATGGGGGTCAGGCGGGCCAGGCGGCGAGGCCGCCGGCGAGGGACAGGACGCGCCCGCCGGCGCTCGGGTCGGCCCCGACGACGGCGTCCCGCGCCCGGGCCGAGCGGGCTCCGGCGGCGCAGTAGACCACCAGGACGCGGTCCTGCCCGGGCGCGAGGGCCGCCGGCTCCGCGAGGACGGCCTCGAGCGGGACGTGCCGATCGGCCACCGTCGCGGGGGCCTCGACCCGGCGCAGGCGGCGCTCCCAGTCCTCGCGGACGTCGAGCAGGGTGAGGGACGCGGCCCGGGCGGGGTCGGCGAGCAGGGCGGCCAGCGCGGCGGGGGCGATCTCCCCGCCCGCGGCGCCGCACGCCTCCGCCGAGCCGGGGGCGCCGGCGTCGTCCGGGCGGGGGGCCTGGTCCGCGTGGGCGGACAGGTCCGTCACGGGGGTCCGCTCGGGGTCGGGCACGAGCCGCAGCTCACGGAAGCGCATCGTCAGGGCGTCCACGGAGAGCAGCCGCCCGACCAGGGGCTCACCCACCCCGGAGAGCAGCTTGATCGCCTCGGCCGCCATGAGGGAGCCGATGATCCCGGGCAGCACCCCGAGCACTCCGGCCTGCGCGCACGAGGGCGCCTCGCCGGGTTCGGGCCGCTCCGGGAACACGTCCCGGTACAGCGGCCCGCCCGGGGCGAACACGCTCACCTGCCCCGCGAACCGCAGGATCGCGCCCCACACCACGGGCACGCCCGCGATCTCGCACGCGTCGGCCACGAGGTAGCGGGTCGCGTAGTTGTCCGTGCCGTCGAGCACGAGGTCCACGGCGCCGACCCGTTCGAGCGCGTTGGCCGCGGTCAGGCGTTCGCGGTGCTCGACCACGCGCACCTCGGGGTGCAGGCCGCGCATCGTCGCGGCGGCGGAGGCGGTCTTGGGGCGGCCGAGGTCCGCCTCGGCGTGGATCACCTGGCGGTGCAGGTTGGAGCGGTCCACCATGTCGTCGTCGATCACGTGGACCTCCCCCACGCCCGCGGCGGCGAGGTAGGTCAGCACGGGCGCCCCGAGGCCGCCGGCGCCGACCACGAGGACGCGGGAGCGCAGCAGCGCCAGCTGGGCCTCGGGGCCGAAGCCGTCCAGGCTCAGGTGGCGGGCGAAGCGCTCCAGCTGGGTGTCGGACAGCGCGGTGAGGTCGCGGGGCTCGCGGGCGGCGGTCACCGCTCGTCCTCCTCGGCCGTGACCCGCCCGGCCATCGGCGAGGAGGCCAGGGCGTGCTCGCGGCGCGGGATGCGCCCGGCACGGCGGGCGTGGAAGCCCGCCTCGAGCGCGAGCCGGCACGCGTGGGCCATGCGGGCGGGCTCGGCGGCGCGCGTGATCGCCGAGGCGGCGAGCACGGCGTCGCAGCCGGCCTCCATCGCCAGGGCGACGTCCGAGGCGGTGCCCACGCCGGCGTCGAGCACGATCGGCACGGAGGCGCGGGAGACGATCAGCTCCAGGTGTGCGCGGTTGAGGATGCCCAGCCCCGAGCCGATCGGCGAGCCCAGCGGCATGACGGCGGCGGCGCCGGCCTGCTCGAGGCGCAGCGCCATGGCGGGGTCGTCCGAGGTGTAGGCCAGGACGGTGAAGCCGTCGGCGGCGAGCCGCTCGGTGGCCTCGAGGGTCTCGACGACGTCGGGCAGCAGGGTGCGCTCATCGGCGATGACCTCGACCTTCACGAGGTCGGTCTCGAGCGCCTCCCGGCCGAGCCGGGCGGTGAGCACGGCGTCCCGGGCGGTGTAGCAGCCGGCGGTGTTGGGCAGCACGTCGATGCCGAGGCGGTCCAGCAGCGCGACCAGGCCGTCACGGGTGTCCGCGGACCAGCGGCGCAGCGCCACGGTGGTGAGCGTGGTGCCGGAGGCGACGAGGGCGCCCTCGAGGGCGGTCAGGTCGGTGATGCCGCCCGTGCCCATGATGAGCCGGGAGGCCAGGTCGTAGCCGCCGATCCGCAGCGGCGGGATCGCGGGGGCGGCGGGCGGGGTGCGGTGCTCGGCCATCGCTCAGCCCCCCTGCACCGCGGTGACGACGTCGACCTCGTCCCCGGCGGCCAGCTCCCGGGTGGCCCAGGCCGACCGGGGCACGACCTCGCCGCCGACCGCCACGGCCACGCCGAGCCGCCGCCCGTCCGCGGCGGCGCCGTCCTCGCCGATCGCGCGCCCGGTGACGTGCGCGACGACGTCGCGGACGGTGGCCACGGCCAGCTCGGCGGGCTCTCCGTTGAGGGTCAGGGGGAGGGTGCTCATGCGATCTCCTTCAGGCGGGCGTGCAGCAGCTCGAGGATCCGCCCGGCCGCCCAGGGGGCGAGCAGGATCCCGTGACGGTGGAAGCCGGTGGCGACGACGGCGCCCGGAGCCTCGGGCACGGCGAGCACGCGCGGGGCGTCGTCGGGGGTGCCGGGGCGGGCGGCGGTGGTGATCTCGACCAGCTCGCACTCGCGGACGGCGGGCAGGATCGCGGCGGCGTCGGCGAGCAGGTCCAGCACGGCCCCGGCGGAGGTGCCGGCCAGGCCGTCCTCGCGGGCCGAGGCGCCGACCACGAGGGTGCCGTCCGCGCGGGGCACGAGGTAGACCTGGCGCCCGTGGACGAGGCCGCGGACGGTGCGGGTGATCAGGTGCGACTCCCCCGGCAGCAGCTGCTCGGGGCGCACCCGCAGACGCAGCACGTCGCCGTGGACGGGGCGCAGCGGGACCTCGACGGCGGTGGCCGCGCCGCCGATCCCGCGGTGGCCCAGGCCCGCGGCGAGGACCGCGCCGTCGGCGGTGAGGACGCCCCCGTCGGCCAGCGTGAGGCGCACCCCCTCGCCCTCCGGGCCGGCGGCGGTGACGCGTCCGGCCACGAACCGGGCGGCGGGTCCGGCGCCGACCGGGAGCGGGCCGCCGTCGGGTCCGGTCTCGGCGCGCAGGGCGGCGACGCAGGCGGCGGCGAGCCGTCGCGGGTCCACCTGATGGTCGTCCGGGGCGTCGAAGCCGGCGGCCAGGCCCGGGGCCAGGGCGGGCTCGGCGCGGCGCAGCGCGCGGACGGAGACGGGCTCGACCCGGCGACCGAGGATCGAGGCGTGCTCGAGCACGTGGTCCCAGGCGCGGGCGTCCGAGGGGTCCGCGGCCACGATCCAGGCGCCCTGTGCGAGGAAGCCCGTCTCCACATCGGTGAAGGCGGCGAGCAGGTCCACGAGGGCCGGGTAGGCCTCCCAGCCGGCCTGCAGCAGCGGGGCGAGGTCGTCCTGGCTGAACTGGGTCTCGGCGAGCGGCGCGAGCATCCCCGCCGCGGCGTGGGTGGCCCCGGCCACGGCGTGCGGGCGCCCGGCGGCGTCCAGCTCGGGGGCGATCAGGGTGACGGCGTGGCCTGCGGCACGCAGACGCACGGCGGCGGTGAGGCCGATGATCCCGGCCCCGACGACGGCCACGTGCACGGACCGGTCCTCCTCACGGCGGCATGACCCGCATCGAGTGGTGATGGTCGGCCGCGCCGGCGCGGTGCGCCCCTGCGGCCCTCTCAGCCCGGCGTGTGCGGCCCGGGCTCCCATGGAACAGCGGCCAGTCTGCCACAGTGGGCGCATGCACTCCCCCGATCCGCTCCTGATGACCGCGGCCGGCCGCGACGACGGCGGCACCGGCCCCGGCGCGCGCCGCCGCGCCCGCCTCGCCGCCTCCCGGCTGTACGTCTGCACCGACCTGCAGCGGTTCCTGCGCCCGGACGGCACGCTCGACACGGCCGCGTTCGCCGACTTCTGCGCGGCGGCGTTCCGCGGCGGAGTAGACGTGATCCAGGTGCGGGACAAGGCCGTGGACGTGGCGGTCGAGCTGGCCGCGTTCGCCACGCTCGTCCCGCTGGCCCGGGAGCACGGGGCGCTCTCGGCCGCCAACGACCGCGCCGACGTCGCCGCCCTGGCCGGGGTGGACGTGTTCCACACGGGCCAGACCGACCTGACCACCGCGCAGTGCCGCGCCCTGCTGGGCCCGGACGTGGTGCTCGGCCGCTCGTGCCACACCGGGGCGCAGGTGCGCACCGCCCGCGCGGAGGACGGCCTGGACTACTTCTGCACGGGGCCGGTGTGGGCGACGCCCACGAAGCCGGGCCGGGCCGCCGTCGGACTGGGGCTGCCGGCCCTCGCCGCGCGCCTGGACGTCGAGGACCTGGCGGGGGCGCGGCCGTGGTTCGCCATCGGCGGCGTCGACGCGGACCGGCTGCCCGAGGTCCGCGCGGCCGGGGCGGAGCGGATCGTGGTGGTCCGCGCCGTGACGCAGGCCGAGGACCCCGAGGCCGCGGCCCGGACGCTGCGCGCGGGCCTGCGCGACTGACGCGCCCCGCGGGGAGGTCACGGACGGGCCGTCCTGATGGTGTAGAGTCGTCGAGTCCGCAACGCGCTCGACGCGCTGCGACCCCCGCCTCCGTAGCTCAGGGGATAGAGCGTCTGCCTCCGGAGCAGAAGGCCGCAGGTTCGAATCCTGCCGGGGGCACGAGCGAACAGAGCCGGACCCCCGTGGCGACACGGTGGTCCGGCTCTTCTGCGTTCTGCGGACCCGGACGCTCGAGCGGAGCGGGAGGTCCGGGTCACCGGCATTCGAGGCGGGAAATCGACCTCATGGGACGTCCCGAGGTGCGTATTCGCCGGATTTCCCGCCTCGAACGTGTCGAAGCCCGGAGGTCCCGCCCTCAGCCCCGCTGCGCATGACCGTGGTCGACGGGCCCGTGCCACGTCGGCCGCGAGGCGTCCCCGACCGCGAGCGCCTCCCCCGCCCGCATCGCGTCGGCCAGCCACGGCTTGGCTCGCTCGAGTGCGTCCTCCCAGCTCAGGCCCGCCCCGGCCAGCGTGGCCAGGGCCGAGGAGAGGGTGCAGCCGGTGCCGTGCGAGGCGCGGGTCGTCACGCGCGGGCCGCGCACCTCGTGCACGGCTCCGTCCACGCGCACGACGGCGTCCGGCACCTCCGCCGCTGCGGCCTCGGGCGCCTCGGTCTCGTCCAGGTGCCCGCCCTTGAGCAGCACCGTCACCCCGTGCTCGGCGGCCAGGCCCCGCGCCGCGTCGAGGGCGGCGTCCCAGCCCGTCGCGTCCCGCCCGGTCAGCCGGGCCAGCTCGGGCAGGTTGGGGGTCACCAGGTGCGCCGCCCGCAGCAGCCGGGACCACGCGGCGCGCCCGTCGTCGTCGCCCACCGCGGTGAGAGCGTCACCGCTCGAGGCCACCATGACCGGGTCCAGCACGACGACGACGGCGGGCAGGGTCTCCTCGAGCCAGCCGGCGACGGCCCGCATGAGCTCCACCGTGCCGAGCATGCCGATCTTCACGGCGTCCACGGCGATGTCGGCGGCGACCGAGTCGAGCTGGGCGCGCACCACGTCCACCGGCAGCGGGTGGACGGCCTGCACGCCCTGCGTGTTCTGGGCGGTGATCGCGGTGATCGCGGTCATCCCGTAGCCGCCCCACGCGGCGATGGTCTTCAAGTCGGCCTGGACACCGGCGCCGCCGCCGGAGTCGGAGCCGGCGATGCTGAGCACGCGGGGGACGGCGGGGGTCATGCGGGGGCTCCTTCGGGTCGGGGCGGATCGGCCGTCCGGGCCGGGCCGATCCCGCCCATGAGAATGTAGTCGCATGTCCCACGTCACAGAGAGCTCTCCCGCGCACCCCGGCCAAGCCGAGGAGTCGGCGCCGCTGCGGCCGACCTCCCCGCTCGGGATCGCCGCCACGTTCATCGGCACCACCATCGGCGCCGGGTACGCCTCGGGCAACGAGATCCTGCAGTACTTCGTGAGCTTCGGCCTCTGGGGCGGCACGGGGGCGCTCGTGATCGCCGGCGCGCTGTTCTTCCTGCTCGCGGTGATCGTGCTGCGGCTGGCGCAGAAGCTGCGGACCACGGACATCCACCGGATCGTGAACCCCACGACGTCGCGCGTGCCCACCTGGTTCGCGGACCTGTGCATCACCACGTCCCTGCTGGGGACGCTGGTGATCATGCTGGCCGGGGCCGGGGCGGCGGTGCACACCGCGTTCGGGCTGCCCTCGCTCGTGGGCTCGCTGGTGATGGCCGCCGTCTGCGTGGTCTCGGTGCTGGCCGGCATCACGGGCCTCGTGCGCGTCCAGGCCGTGGTGGTCCCCCTGATCATCGTGGTCGCCGTCGGCGTCGCGGTGTGGGGGTTGGCGAACCCGGGGGCCGCGGTGGACGACGTCGCCGCGCTCGTGACCTCGTCCCCGCTGATCAACCAGTGGTGGCTCTCGGGCGTGCTGTACGTGGCCTTCAACATCCAGCTGGCCTACGCGGTGCTCGCCCCGATCGGCGAGGAGAGCTCCTCGTCGGGCCGCTCCCTCGTCGCCGGGGCCGGGCTCGGGGCACTGGGCCTCGTGGTGATGGCCGGCGCGGTGATGGCCGCGCTGACCGTCCACGCCCAGCTCATCGGCCGTGCCGAGCTGCCCATGGTCGAGCTGGCCGCGATGATCGGCGGCTGGGCCGCCCTGCTGTACACGGTCGTCCTGCTGCTGGCGCAGTTCACGACGGCGGTCTCGTGCCTGTACGGCGGGGTGGAGCGCATCGCCCTGCTGTCCTCGATGCGCCGCGTGCCGGGCTGGGTCATCGCCGTCGTCACGGCCCTGGCCGCCACCCTGCTCTCGAGCGTCGGCTTCTCCGACCTCGTGGGCACCGTCTACCCCGTCCTCGGCTACGCCGGCATCGTCATCATCGTGATGCTGGTCGTGACGTGGATCGTCGAGCGCACCACGGTACGCCGGCGGGCGGCCCGCGCGGCGCGCGCCTGAGCGGCCCGCCGCATGGCCGCTGCCGACGGCGGTGAGGCCCCGCAGGGGACGTGCTAGGGTCGTTCGCATCCCACGGGAGCCCCACGGCACGGGGCTGAGACCGGGCTGACGCCGCCCGGAGACCGTCTGAACCTGTCCGGGTCATTCCGGCGAAGGAAGAAGGAGCCGCGGCCATGTCCGTTTCCGAGCGCACCCCCCTGCCCGCAGCCGAGTCGACGGCCGAGGTCGTCGCCGAGGAGAACTACCCCACGCACCGTCTGGGCTGGCTCGAGGACGCCGAGCACGGCATCCGCGTGCCCGTCACCGAGGTCCACCAGGACGACTCCCCCGACGGCACGCCCAATGCGCCCCTGACCGTCTACCGCACCATGGGCCCGGGCTCCGTGCCCGAGCGCGGCCTGCCCGCCCAGCGCGCCGAGTGGATCCGCGCCCGCGGCGACGTCGAGGAGTACGAGGGCCGCGAGCGCGACCTGCTCGACGACGGCCGCTCGGCCGTGCGCCGCGGCGCCGCCTCACAGGAGTGGGCCGGCGAGCGCCGCCCCCCGCTGCGCGCCAAGGAGGGCGCGCGCGTCACCCAGATGCACTACGCCCGGCGCGGCGAGATCACCCCGGAGATGCGCTACGTCGCCCTGCGCGAGGGCGTGGACGTGGAGCTGGTGCGCTCCGAGGTCGCGGCCGGCCGCGCCATCATTCCGGCGAACGTGAACCACCCCGAGTCGGAGCCGATGATCATCGGCAAGGCGTTCGCCGTGAAGGTCAACGCGAACATCGGCAACTCGGCGGTGACGTCGTCGATCGCCGAGGAGGTCTCGAAGCTGCAGTGGGCCACCCGCTGGGGCGCGGACACCGTGATGGACCTGTCCACGGGCGACGACATCCACACCACCCGCGAGTGGATCCTGCGCAACTCCCCGGTGCCGATCGGCACCGTGCCGATCTACCAGGCCCTCGAGAAGGTCGGCGGCGACCACCAGGCCCTGACCTGGGAGATCTTCCGCGACACCGTGATCGAGCAGTGCGAGCAGGGCGTGGACTACATGACCGTGCACGCCGGCGTGCTGCTGCGCCACGTGCCGCTGTCCGCGGACCGCGTGACCGGCATCGTCTCCCGCGGCGGCTCGATCATGGCCGGCTGGTGCCTGGGCCACCACAAGGAGAACTTCCTCTACGAGAACTACGACGAGCTCTGCGAGATCTTCGCGCGCTACGACGTCGCGTTCTCCCTGGGCGACGGCCTGCGGCCGGGCTCCGTGGCGGACGCCAACGACGCCGCCCAGTTCGCCGAGCTCGACACGCTCGCCGAGCTGACGGAGCGGGCGTGGGCGTACGACGTCCAGGTCATGGTGGAGGGCCCCGGCCACATCCCGCTGCACCTGGTGCGGGAGAACGTGGAGCGCCAGCAGGAGCTGTGCAAGGGCGCCCCGTTCTACACGCTCGGCCCCCTCGTCACGGACATCGCCCCGGCGTACGACCACATCACCTCGGCCATCGGCGCCACCGAGATCGCCCGCTACGGCACCGCGATGCTCTGCTATGTCACGCCCAAGGAGCACCTGGGCCTGCCGGACCGGGACGACGTGAAGACGGGCGTGATCACCTACAAGATCGCCGCGCACGCCGCCGACGTCGCCAAGGGCCACCCCGGCGCCCGCGACCGCGATGACGCGCTGTCCAAGGCGCGCTTCGAGTTCCGCTGGCGCGACCAGTTCGGCCTCGGCCTGGATCCGCAGCTCGCCGAGGAGTACCACGACGAGACGCTGCCGGCCGAGCCCGCCAAGACCGCCCACTTCTGCTCGATGTGCGGGCCGAAGTTCTGCTCCATGCGCATCAGCCAGGACATCCGCAGCGAGTTCGGCGGCGCGTCCGAGCAGGCGCGGATCGCCGAGGCCGGCATGGCCGCGAAGTCCGCGGAGTTCCGGGCCGCCGGCGGGTCCGTGTACCTGCCCGAGCCGACGATCCGCACCGCCTCGGACGCCTGAGGCCGGACGCGGGGTGAGGTGGGGCGGGATGGCCCGCCCCTGCGCCACCTGACGATCGCGTCATGACCTGAGGGCCGCCACCAGGTCATGACGCGATCGCCAGGACAAGGCCCTCCGGGACGGCGAAGGCGCGGCCCCACGGACGGGGCAGTGCGCTCGGTGGTCGATCGAGTGGTGATGCCTCTTGACTCACACACACACACTGGGCTCACTATTCCGTCAGGCCCCTGTGATGCGTGTCCCATTCGCCCACAGGAATTGAGTGGATGGAATATGACGTGAAAGTCGACATGACCCCGCCGGTCCGCACCCCAGGGGCGCTTCCCAGGTGAGGCATCATCCAGCCGCTCAGCTCTCCTCGGGCCAGCCGTGATGACCCGGATGCTCGTCTCGAGATTCCTCCTTCTCCTGATCACGCTCGGAACAGCAGCGCTCCTCGCGTCCTACGTCGGGGTGGAGAAGGAGGAACGCTGGCGCATGGACGGCACGGTGTACGAGATCTCGGCATTCCCCGCTGGCGAGGCCTGGCCCATGATCCGGACGTCGCTGACGGGACCGGACTCCGGCTCTGCGGCCACGTCCACGAGCCCCCACGTGACTGCCCTCGCCGGCCGACCTGCTCTGGACGTGCTCCCGGATGGCGTCGCCCCGACCGCGGTCGTCCCCAGCACCTCCCCCTTTGCC
>NZ_JBVFVY010000015.1:0-62228 GCF_055522295.1 Micrococcus sp. CS26 | reverse complement strand
CACGGGGCCGTCCCAGCCGGCGGCGCCGACCGGCCGCTCCTCGGCGTCGCGGGCCGGCGGGGTCCAGCCCTCGGGGCCGTCCGAGTCGTCCTGCTCCGCGTCCGGGTCGAACGCGGGCAGCGAGTCCCACGGGTCCTCCTCGGGCGGGGGAGCGTCGTCCCAGGCGGGCGGCTCCTCGTCCGGGCCGCCCCAGCCGTCCGCCGGCGGGGCGGGGGCGGGCGTCGTCGACGACGTCGGCGCCGGCCCCCAGGAGGTGGCGGGAGCCGCGGGCGTCCAGGCGGGGGACGGCTCCGGCGTCTGACGCTGCTGCGTGGCCCGGGGCGGAGCGGCCGGCGGCGCCGGATCGTCCTCCGCGGTGGAGGGTGCGGCGGAGCGCGGCGGGGTGGGGCGGGAGGACTCCGGCTCGCGTGGGGCCTGCCCCGGTGCCGGAGCGGGCCGGTTCGGCTGCGCCGTCGGTCGGTCGGGCCGGCCCTGCTGCGGGGCCGGACGCTCAGGCCGGTCCGTCCGCGCCGGGCCGGCCGGGCGAGCGCCGGACTGTGCGCGGGCGTCCCCGGTCGGCGCGTCCCCACCGAGGATCAGATCGAGCCGCGGGCGGATGCCGAGCACCTGGTGGACGGCCTCGCCGAGCACGCGGTCACCGCCCCGGCCGAGCAGCGACTGGCGGGGCCCGTCCTGCTGGAAGCCGATCGTCAGCAACGAGCCGTCGTAGCCCGCGACGCTCGCGTTGTCCTTCACCAGCATCCACACCAGGCGTGAGGCGTCCTCGAGGGCCGTGAGGATGTCCGGCCAGGCCCGGCGGATCATCTCCACCTGGCTCGCCGCCGGGGCGGGCGTGGGGCTCGACGGCGCGGCCGTCTCCTCCGGCCCGTGGGCGGGGGCCGGCGCGGCACCGGTGCGCTCCTGGGCCTGGGACCGGCCCTCGGGCTCGGGCCGGCCCTCAGGCTCGGCGCGGCTCCCGGCCTCCGGGCGGCGCGTGTCCCCGGAACGGGCCCCGACCTCAGCCGGTTCGGGCCGCCCGGGCTGCGGCGCCTGCTGCGGACGCTCGGACCCCGTGGCCCCGGCGGCGGCGTCCCCCTCCGGCGCCTCTGCCGCGGACTGCGGGGCAGGCGGCGTCCAGCGCTCCGGCGGGGCGGTGGACGCGGTCGGCGCGGGCTCCTCCGGCCGCCGCATGGCGGCCCGGGCGAGCGCGGCACCGGTCAGAGTGCCGGAGCCCTCCGCGTTCTCGGCCGATCCGCCGCCGTCCGCGGCGGGCGTGCCGGACCGGGCCGGCGTCGTCGTGCCCTCCGGGGCGCCCTCCTCGACGGGCGCGGCGCCACCGAGCTCCAGGCGCCGTTCGAGGGCCTCGAGGCGGGCGGCCAGGCCGCGGTGCGTCTCGTCCGAGGCAGGCAGCAGCAGGCGCGCCATGAGCAGCTCGAGGTGCAGGCGGGGACTGGTGGCCCCCACCATGTCCGTCAGCGCGAGGTTGGTGACGTCCGCGAGGCGGGAGAGCTCCGCGCGGGAGAGCTGCGCGGCCTGCGCCGACAGACGCCGCACCTGGTCCTCCGGCATGCCGTGCAGGATCGCCCCGGCCTCCTCCGGCAGGGCACGGGCGATCACGAGGTCGCGGAAGCGGTCCAGCAGGTCCTCGACGAAGCGGCGCGGGTCCTGGCCGGACTGCACCACGCGGTCCACCACGCGGAATACGGTGGGGGTGTCGTCCGCGGCGACGGCGTCGATCACGTCGTCCAGCAGGGCTTCCGGGGTGAAGCCGAGCAGGCTCACCGCGAGCTCGTAGGAGACCTGGCCCTCCTGGGCACCCGCGATCAGCTGGTCCAGCACGGAGAGCGTGTCACGCACCGAGCCCGTGCCGGCGCGCACCACGAGCGGCAGCACGCCCTTCTCCACGGACACGCCCTCCTCCGCGCACAGCTGCTCGAGGTAGGCGATGAGCGGCTCCGGCGGCACGAGCCGGAACGGGTAGTGGTGGGTGCGGGAGCGGATGGTCCCGATGACCTTCTCCGGCTCCGTGGTGGCGAAGATGAACTTCAGGTGCTCCGGCGGCTCCTCCACGATCTTGAGCAGCGCGTTGAAGCCCGCCGCGGTGACCATGTGCGCCTCGTCGATGATGAGGATCTTGTAGCGGTCCCGGACCGGGGCGAACGTGGCCCGCTCGCGCAGGCCGCGGGCGTCCTCCACACCGCCGTGCGAGGCCGCGTCGATCTCCAGCACGTCCAGCGAGCCCGGCCCGCCGGTGGCCAGGTCCCGGCACGAGTCGCACTCGCCGCACGGCGTGGGCGTGGGGCCTTGGGCGCAGTTCAGGCAGCGCGCGAGGATGCGGGCGGACGTGGTCTTGCCGCAGCCGCGCGGGCCGGAGAAGAGGTAGGCGTGGTTCACGCGGTCCTTCGCCAGTGCGGTGCGCAGCGGGACCGTGACATGGTCCTGCCCGATCACGTCCTCGAAACGGTCCGGGCGGTAGCGGCGGTACAGGGCGGTGCTCACCCTCGAAAGCCTATCCGGCGGGCGGACGGGCTAAGGGAGCCGGGGAATGCGCCCACCCACCGGCCCGTTCCCTGGCCCATGACCACCACGCACATGCACACCGACGCCGAGGACACGATCCACCCCACGCAGCCGGCCCCGGACGCGGGACCGCTGAGTCAGGCCGAGATCGACCGCCTCTTCGCGGACCGCCACACGACGCAGCTCTTCTCGGACGAGCCCGTCGACCTCGAACTGATCGAGCGGGCCTACGCGGACCTCCGCTGGGCGCCGACCGCCATGAACAACCAGCCGCTGCGGCTCGACGTCGTGGACAGCCCCGAGGCCCGCGCCCGCCTGGCTCCGCTGATGATCGAGTTCAACCGGGAGAAGACGGAGCGCGCCCCGCTCACGCTGATCGCCTCCTACGACCTCGACTGGCACCGCCACATGGGCCACCTCGCCCCGTTCCGGGAGGGCTTCGAGGAGGATGCCGAGGGCAAGCCGGGCATGCGCGAGGGGATGGGCCGCACGAACGCGCTCATCCAGGTGGGCTACCTGCTCGTGGCCCTGCGCGCGCACGGGCTCGAGGTCGGCCCCATGGCCGGGTTCGACGCCGCCGCCGTGGACGCCGAGTTCCACGCGGACCGTGCCTGGAAGTCCCTCCTGGTGATCAACGTCGGCCACGCCGCCGCGGACGACGAGAAGGCGCAGCAGCCCCGCCAGGGCCGCCTCGACTTCGCCCAGGCCGCCCAGGTCCTCTGACCGGGGCCGGGCCTGCGGCGGGCCGGGACGCCGGCCCGCTCAGAGCCCGGTGAACACCCACGGATCACGCGGCAGGGCGGCCGGGTCGAACGCGGGCACGGCGGCCGCCAGCGGTCCCGCGGGCAGGCCGAGGGACTCCAGCAGCCGGTCCCGCACCCGCTCGGGGGTCCACGCCGGGTCCTGCGCAGCGAGGTCCTCGAGCGTCACGGCGCCGTCCCGCTTGGCCAGCCGCCGCCCCTCCGCATTCAGCACGAGCGGCACGTGCAGGTACTCCACTGCGGGCGTCGGCTCCCCGCGCGCGGCGCACAGCACCTCGGCCAGCCAGCGCTGGCGCGGGGCCGAGTCGAGCAGGTCGTCGCCGCGGACCACCTGGTCCACGCCCTGCGCCAGGTCGTCCACGACGACGGCCAGGTTGTACGCGTACGCCCCGTCGTTCCGGCGCAGCACCAGGTCGTCGACCAGGCCCGTGACCTCGCCGTGCAGCACGTCCACGGCGGTGGCGCGCGGGATCTCGCCCGCCGGCAGGCCCGCGACCTTCGCCGCGTCGATCCGCAGGGCGGCGGGACGCACCCGCCGTCGCTCGGCCCGCTCGGCCTCCGTCAGGCCGCGGCAGGTGCCCGGATAGAAGCCGGGCGGACGCAGCGGCACGGCGCCGCCGGAGGCGGGGGCGCCGTCGTCGGGCCTCGGGTGCGGGGCCGACGTCGCCTCGGCGATGTCCTTGCGCGAGCAGAAGCACTCGTAGACCGCGTCCGCGCCGTGCGCGGCCCGCAGGGCGGCCACGGCGGCGTCGTACCGGGCGGTGCGCTCGGACTGACGCACCGGCTCGGCGTCCCAGTCCAGCCCGACGGCGGCCAGGTCCGCCCGCTGCCCGGCCTCGGCCCCGGAGCGGACGCGGTCCAGGTCCTCGACCCGCAGCAGGAAGGCACGGTCCGTGGCGCGCGCCGCGAGCCACGCGACGAGCGCGGTGCGCAGGTTGCCCAGGTGCAGGCTCCCCGTGGGGGAGGGGGCGTAGCGTCCGGCGGGCATGGGATCTCCTGGGGAAAGTGAAGACCCCTCACGCACCTGCCAGAGCCCACCTACCCTTGCTACCTTCCGGTCCTGGGGGAGTTCAGCGAGATGACACCACGTGAGGGGCCGCCCACGACTCTACCAGGGCGGCGGTGGGCGGGGCGATTCGGGCCGCGGCGAGACCCGGACCGGGCCCTCGCCTCCCGCGGGGGATTGGCGCGGCCCAGGACGATCTGGTTATGATGGAGCCTGCCCTCGCGCGGTCCGCCGCATGAGGGCGCACCAAGGAGGATTCGCCTAGCGGCCTATGGCGCACGCCTGGAACGCGTGTTGGGTTAACAGCCCTCGGGGGTTCAAATCCCCCATCCTCCGCGTGTAAGCCCCGGGACCCCAGTGGTTCCGGGGCTTTTCGCATGTCCGGGACCGCTGTCGAGGGGGAGGATGCGCCCGGACTCCTCATCCGCCGCGCTGGGTGCGAGACGTGCGTCACATTTGCGCGTATCCTTCTCCCCAGTCGCCCGGGACCGCCGGCGGCCGCCGCTCGGAGCTCGCACCGCACCGGCCATCCCCACCCGATCTGGAGACCCCATGTCCTTCGCAGATCTCATCACCGCCGTGAACGACGTCATCTGGTCCCCGGCCCTGATCTGGCTCTGCCTGATCGTCGGCCTCTACTTCACCATCCGGACCATGTTCCTGCAGTTCGTGAACATCCCGGACATGGTGAAGCAGCTCCGCGAGGGCCAGGACTCCGCGGACGGCACCTCGTCCCTCCAGTCCCTCATGATGTCGCTCGCCGGCCGCGTCGGCATGGGCAACATCGGCGGCGTCGCCACGGCCATCGCGTTCGGCGGCCCCGGCGCCGTGTTCTGGATGTGGGTCATGGCCCTGCTCGGTGCCGCCACGTCCTTCATCGAGTCCACGCTCGGCCAGATCTACAAGGAGCGCGACCCGGACACCGGCGAGTACCGCGGCGGCCCGGCGTACTACTTCGAGAAGGCCTACAAGCACACGGCCGCCGCCCCCGCGTTCAAGGTGTACGCCATCCTGTTCGCCGTCGTCACCGTCTTCGCCACCAGCTACTTCCTGCCGGGCGTGCAGGCCAACGGCGTGGCCGCGGCCGTGGGCGAGGCGTGGGCCGTGCCCGCCTGGGTCGTGGCCCTGGCCATGGTCATCCTGCTGGCCTTCATCGTCCTGGGCGGCGTGAAGCGCATCGCGACGTTCGCCGTCTACGTGGTGCCCGTGATGGCCGTGCTGTACATCATCCTCGCGCTGATCGTGCTGTTCCTGAACTTCGACCAGATCCCCGAGGTCTTCGGCTCCATCTTCGCCAGCGCGTTCGGTGTGCACGCCGTGTTCGGCGCGATCCTCGGCCTCGCCATCCAGTGGGGCGTGAAGCGCGGCGTCTACTCCAACGAGGCCGGCCAGGGCACGGGTCCGCACGCCGCCGCGGCCGCCGAGGTCTCGCACCCGGCCAAGCAGGGCTTCGTGCAGGCGTTCGCCGTGTACATCGACACGCTCTTCGTCTGCTCGGCCACCGCGTTCATCATCATCTCCACGGGCGCCTACCGGGTGTACTCGGACGGGTCCGGCTCCGGCCTGCTGTTCGAGGGCATCGTCTCGCCGACGGCCTCCGAGGGCCCGGCCTTCGTCCAGACCGGCTTCGACGCCATGTTCACCGGCTTCGGCCCCACGTTCGTGGCCGTGGCGCTCGCGTTCTTCGCCTTCACCACGATCGTGGCGTACTACTACATGGCCGAGGTCAACCTCGTGTTCCTCACGCGCAACCTGCGCAACGGCATGGTCCGCCGCGTCGTGCTGCGCTTCCTGCAGGCCCTGATCCTCGTGTCCGTGGCCTACGGCGCCGTCGCCACCACGGGTGCGGCCTGGGGCCTCGGCGACATCGGCGTGGGCTCCATGGCCTGGCTGAACATCCTCGGCATCCTCGTGCTGCAGGGCCCGGCCCTCAAGGCCCTCAAGGACTACCGTGCACAGAAGCGCCAGGGTCTCGACCCGCAGTTCGACCCGCGCCCGCTCGGCATCCGCAACGCGGACTTCTGGGAGCACCGCGCCGACGGCCTGATCACCCAGGGCGTCGCCGGCACGGCCGAGCACCCGATCGTCACCGAGGGCGGCGCCCACCGCGCCTGACGGGCCGGCGGGGCTGGGCCCTCCCCGCCCCACCACGACGACGGCCCGGACGCCGCCAGCGTCCGGGCCGTCGTCGTGCGCGGCAGGTCAGAACAGCTGGCGCAGGTTCGCCTTCGCGAGGTCGAGCAGCTTGGTGCCCTTGCCGTCGAGGACGGTGCGCATGGCGTAGAGCGCGAAGCCCTTGGCCTGCTCGAACTCGATGCTCGGCGGGATCGTCAGCTCCTGACGCTCGGTCTTGACCACCAGCAGCGCAGGCCCGTCGTGGGCGAGGAACTCGCGCATCACCGCAGGCAGGTCCGTCGTGTGGTCCGCGCGGAAGCCCTTGATGCCGGCTGCCTCCGCGATCGCCGCGAAGTCCGGGTTCTGCAGGTCCGTCCCGAAGGGGACGAACCCGGCGGCCATCATCTCGAGCTCCACGAAGTTCAGCGAGTCGTTGTCGAACACGAGCGTCTTCACGGGCAGGTCGTTCTGCACGAACGACAGCAGCTCGCCGAGCATCATGGCCAACCCGCCGTCGCCGGCCATCGCCACCACCTGGCGGGTGGGGTCGACCGCCTGGGCGCCGACCGCCTGCGTGACCGCGTTGGCCATGGAGCCGTGGGACAGGGAGCCGATGATCCGGCGGCGCCCGTTCATCGTCAGGTACCGGGAGGCCCAGACCACCGGGGAGCCGACGTCGGGCAGGAACACCACGTCGTCGTCGGCCAGCTCGTCGAGGAGGCGGGCCACGTACTGCGGATGCACGCGTCCGCGTCCCGGGGAGGCCAGCTGGTCGAGGTCCTTGCGGGTCTTGGCGTAGTGCTTGAGCGCCTTGTCCAGGAACGCCGACGACGAGTTCCCGCGCAGCAGCGGCAGCAGGGCCTGGGCCGTCTCCTTCACGCCGCCCACGAGCGGCACGTCCACGGCCACCCGTCGGCCGATCTGCTCGCCGCGCACGTCCACCTGGATGACCGTGGCGTCCTCGGGGTAGAACTGCCGGTACGGCAGGGAGGAGCCGAGGATCAGCAGCGTCTCGGCCTCCTTGAGCGCGTGGTAGCCGGAGGCGAAGCCGAGCAGGCCGGTCAAGCCGACGTCATACGGGTTGTCGTACTCGATCCGGTCCTTGCCGCGCAGCGCGTGGACGATCGGGGCCTGCAGGCGCTCCGCCAGGGCCACGACCTCGTCGTGGGCGCCGGCCGCACCCGCGCCGGCCAGGATGGTGATCCGCTTGGACGAGTCCAGGGCCTCGGCGGCCTCGCGCAGCACGGAGTCCGCCGGGATGACGCGGGACGGCGTGTGACGGATCACCTCGGGCTTCGCGGAGAGCTCGGTGAGGGCCACGTCGCCCGGGATCACGAGCACGGCCACGCCCCGCTGCTCGACGGCGGCCCGCATCGCGGTGCGCAGCATGCGGGGCATCTGGTCCGCCGAGGAGACGTGCTCCACGTAGACGGAGCACTCGCGGAACAGGTCCTGCGGGTGGGTCTCCTGGAAGTAGCCCGAGCCGATCTCCTCCGAGGGGATGTGCGCGGCGATCGCGAGCACCGGAGTGCGCGAGCGCTGCGCGTCGAACAGGCCGTTGATCAGGTGGAGGTTGCCCGGACCGCACGAGCCCACGCAGACCGCGAGCTCGTCCGTGAGCTGGGACTCGGCGGAGGCGGCGAAGGCCGCGGTCTCCTCGTGCCGGGTGTGCACCCACTGGATGCCGCCGTGGGAGCGCAGGGCCTCGGTCAGCCCGTTGAGGGAGTCCCCGGGCACGCCGTACATGCGGCGCACGCCCGAGGCGTGGAGGGTCTCGACGATGTTCTGGGCGACGGTGGCCACGGTGGAACCTCTCTCTGGTCGGGAGGCGCCCGGGCCGGTTCGGCAGGGGCGCGGCATTCCCTTCCACGCTAGGGGTCGAGGTCCAGGCCCGGGGAGGGTCGGCCGCCCGCAGAGGGGGCGTCCGGCCTGGTCAGCGCAACAGGTCGCGCTCCACCCAGCGCAGCAGGGACTCGCCCGCCCGCTCGTGGACGTCGTCGGCGTCGCCGATGCCGCGTTCGGCGAGGATCGCCGCCGTCACCACGCCGTAGGGCTTCTCGGGGACGCCGTCGGCGGGCCGCACGTCCATGTGCTCCACGGCGAGTCCGCGCTCGTGCAGCCGGTCGGCCATGGCGTAGTCGCTGCGCGAGTCGCCCGCGGTGAGCCAGCGTTCGGGCACCGGGGTGCCCGCCTCCGCCAGCAGGTCGAAGCAGCGCTCGACGCCCAGGTCCTTGCCGGAGGAGCGGTGCTCGACGTCCACCGAGATCACCGAGGGGGCCACGCGCACCTCCTCGGCGAGTCCGCGCTCGGCGAGCAGATCCTCGACGCGCGCGGCGACGTCGTCGCGCACCCGCTCGTACTCCGTCTGGTCCGCGCCCACTGTCTTCTCGAGGGAGACCATGGCCAGCTTGGTGTGGTCCGTGAACTGCAGGTCCCCGGCGCGCTCATCGTTGAGGGCCCAGATTGCATCACGGGTGTCCGCGTCGATGGCCATGTCCGGGTCGGTGCGGAGCCAGTCCGGGGCGGTGCCGTCCACGGTGACGTCGGGCAGGTCCCCGGAGGGCACCGCGGAGAACGGGAACCACACGGCGCCCTTCTCGCAGATCGCGTGGAAGGGAGCGTCGTCCGGGAGGCCCGCGTCGCGCAGCGGGGCGATCAGGTTGTGCAGGAGGAAGTCCGTGGAGCGGCCCGTGTTGAAGCCGACCGGCACCCCGCGCCTCGCGAGGCGGACGAGCACGTCGATGATCCCCTCCGGCACGGTCCGGGTCTCGGTGGAGGCCACGGGGGCGTCCACGTCCAGCAGGAGTCCTATCGGGGAGGAAGTGCGCATGCCCCCACCCTAGGCCGCGGTGGCCCGTGCCCGCGATGGGCCCGGCGGCTACGCTGACCCTGAGACCCGCCCCGCCCGGGGCACACCCCCGACGATCACCCCACGGGAGCACCCATGAGCACCGCCACCGACCTCGGCCCGTCCCGCAGCCCCTTCGGCCCCGACGCCGCGGCGCGCGTCCCCAGCTCGGGGACGGGGCTGTCCTCGACGGGCGGCCGGGTGGCCATGCTCGTGGTCGTGATCCTCGCGGTCGTGGCCGCGTTCCTGGGCTCCGGCGTCGTCGGCGGCCTGACCCCCGTGGCCGAGGCCGCGGGCGGCTGGCTCGGCCCGGACGCCACCTGGGTCTCCCCGGCGACCCCCGCGTTCGGCATCTGGTCCGTGATCTACGCGGGGCTGCTGGCGTACGCCGTGTGGCAGTTCCTCGCCTCGGCCCAGTCCGCCCGTCACGACCGCCTGCGACCGTGGATCCTGGTCTCGGTGCTGCTCAACGCCGCGTGGATCTGGACGGTGCAGGCCGGGCTGCTGGGGCTGAGCGTCGTGGTGATCGCGCTGCTGCTGACGTGCCTGGCGTGGATCCTGGTGCTCCTCGAATCCGTCCGCGCGCACAGCTGGGGGGAGCGGATCCTCCTGGACGGGGTGCAGGGCCTGCATCTGGGCTGGGTCTCGATCGCCGCCGTGGCGAACCTGGCCGCGTGGCTGGCCTCGACCGGCGTCGTCGGCGATCCGGGGCAGTCGTCCTTCTGGGCGAAGGTGATGCTCGTGGTGGCCGTGCTGATCGGCGCGTTCACGGCCGTGTACAACGGCGGCCGCCCGGCTCCGGCGTTCGCGCTCGCGTGGGGTCTGGTGTGGATCGGCGTCGGCCGCGCGGACGGCACGGGGCTGCTCTCGGGCAGCCTCGCCCTCCTGGCGTGGGGCGGCGCCGCGATCGTCCTGCTGTGCTGGCTGGCCGCGCTGCTGCTCTCCCGCCGGTCCGCGACGGGCGAGGCCCGCGACCTCGTCCTCGACGCCCTCGACGGCGGCGGCGACCCCATCGACGGCCGCCGCTGACCCCCGTCGTCATTGACGGAACGGGGACCGATGTTGTCGTGACGTGCGGCAACACCTGTGCCTCCCACCTGCGATGATGTGGTGATCCGAAGGCCCCGCCTCACGGCGGGGCCTTCGTCATGTCCCCGTCCCTTCCCCTCCAGGATCCTCGTGCCCCTTGCCCGTCTGCGCGCGGCGCTCCCCGCGGCCGCACTGTCCCTGCTCCTGCTCACCGGCTGCACCGCCACCGACGACGGCGTCACCCCGGCGAGCGATGCCGACACCTCCGCGTCGGTCAGCACGATGCCGATCACGTCCACCCCCTCCGTCGACGCGGCTGCGACGAGCCGTGCCGCTGCGTCGTCGCTGGCCGCTTCCTCCTCCGCCGCGCAGAGCTCGCGCGCCGCAGCGTCGTCCTCGAGCGGGGCCGCCGAGTCGCGTGCCGCTGAGGGCTCCCGCAGTGCCGAGCCGGCGGCGCCCGCCGCCCCGGCCGACGTCGAGGGAGACGTGGTCACGGTCGAGTCGATCTCGGACGGCGACACGCTCCGCGTGACCCTCGGCGAGGTGTCCACGCGGGTGCGCCTGCTCAACATCGACACCCCCGAGACCCACCACCCCTCGAAGCCGGTCGAGTGCATGGGACTGGAGGCGACGGCGGCGCTGAAGTCGATGATCAGCCCCGGCGACACGGTGGTGCTGCGGTACGACCGCCGGCTCTACGACCGCTATGACCGCCTCCTCGCCGGCGTGTACGCCGACGGCGTCCTGGTCAACGCCGAGATGGCCCGCCTGGGCTATGGCGAGCCGGCGGTCTTCGACGGCAACGACCGTTTCCTGCCCGAGGTCGAGGCGGCGTGGGAGCAGGCCCGGGCGAACGGCGTCGGCAGGTTCTCCGGGGAGTGCGGCACCGCGGCCGAGCCCATCCCGGAGGCGGCCCCGGCCCCCGCCCCGGAGGCGGCCCCCGCGGCCGGCGACGCGGGGCCGGTGCGCGGAGCCGACTCCGTGTGCCCGGACTCCCACCCGGTCAAGGCCAACGACAACTCGGGCATCTACCACATGCCCGGTCAGCAGCACTACGGCAAGACCAACGCGCGCAACTGCTACGCCTCCGCCGCCGCGGCCCAGGCGGACGGCTACCGGGCGGCCCGGCGCTGAGGGCGCCGCATCGGGTGCGGTCAGCGGCCCTCGTGGACCGCCCGCAGCTCGTAGCCGCGCTCCTCCACGGCCGTCTGCTTCTCGGCGCGCTTCTCCACCCCGGCCACGTCCTTCGGGGGCAGCTGCACCCGAGCCTCGGCGGGCAGGCCGGCCTCGAGCTGGCGGGCACGCTCCACCTCGGCGTCGACCTCCAGGCCGAGCAGCAGCACGATGTTGAAGATCCACAGGGCGAACAGCAGCGCCATGATCGTGCCGATCGCGCCGTACGCCGAGTAGCCGGCGAACTGCGTGAAGTACACGGACAGGGCCACCGCGGCCAGCACCATGCCCACCAGCGCCACGATGTTGCCGGGGCCGAAGAGGTGGAAGCGCGGCTTCTGGACGTTCGGGGTGGTGTAGTACAGGGTCGCGATCAGCACCAGCAGGATCAGGACGACGACGGGCCACTTCACCCACGCCCACACCGGCAGGAACGTGTCCGACAGGAAGTTCACCACGCCGGTCATGCCGAGCGGGCCGGCGATCGGCTGGAGGAAGCCGTCCACGAGCGAGCGGTTCAGCGCCAGCGAGAGCAGCACGACCACGATGCCCACGATCAGGATGAGCGTGGTGAGCAGGTTGGTCAGCGTCAGCTTCACCAGGCCGCGGCCCTCCTCGTAGCCGTACACCGTGTTGGCCGAGCGATTGAACGCCTTCACGTACGCGGAGGCGGACCACAGGGCGGTCGCGATGCCGATGACGAGGGCGATGATCCCGCCGCCTGAGGCGGCCGAGTCGCTCATGGTGGTCACCAGGTTCGTGACGAGCGCCTGGTAGTCGCTCGGGACCAGACCGGTCAGCTGCCCCAGCAGATCGTCGATGGCTCCGCGGTTGGAGGCGAGCACGAGGGACAGGATGGAGAACACGGCCAGCAGCGAGGGGGCCAGCGAGAGCACCAGGTAGTAGGTGAGCTTCGCGGCCAGGTCGGTGCCGCCGTCGTTGCCGAACTCCTTGAGCGCGCGCGTGAGCGCGTACTTCCAGCCGGCGCCGTCGAGCTTCACCCCCTTGAGCCGCTCGGCACGCTGGTCGGGATCGATCTTCGCGGCCTCCAGGGTCGCGTCCACAGGATGAATGGCCACGTCGGTCCTCTCGCGCTCGGGGGCAGGGTGCGGATCGGGCCCCACGCTAGCGGACGGGTGCCCCGTCCGTCCCGACCGGGGCGGCGCTGGGCCGCGGACCCAGGCGATCAGCACTCGATGACGTTCACGGCCAGGCCGCCGCGCGAGGTCTCCTTGTACTTGGACTTCATGTCCGCGCCGGTGTCGCGCATGGTCTTGATGGCCTGGTCCAGGGTCACCCGGTGCGAGCCGTCCCCGAGCAGCGCCAGCCGGGCCGCGTTGATGGCCTTCACCGACGCGATCGCGTTGCGTTCGATGCACGGCACCTGGACCAGGCCGCCCACGGGGTCGCACGTCAGCCCGAGGTTGTGCTCGATCCCGATCTCGGCCGCGTTCTCCACCTGGTCCACGGTGCCACCGAGCACGGCGCACAGCGCGCCCGCCGCCATGGAGCAGGCCGAGCCGACCTCGCCCTGGCAGCCGACCTCGGCGCCGGAGATGGAGGCGTTGCGCTTGTACAGGATGCCGATCGCCGCCGCGGTGAGCAGGAACTCGACCACCTTGTCGTCCCGCTCCTGCTGCGTGGCGCCCTCGGGGAGCACGAAGCGCATGTAGTAGAGCATGACGGCCGGGATGATGCCCGCGGCGCCGTTCGTGGGCGCGGTGACGATGCGCCCGCCCGAGGCGTTCTCCTCGTTCACCGCGAGCGCGAAGAGGTTGACCCACTCCATGGCCCACATGGGGTCGGTGCGGTCGGTGGTCTGCAGCAGGTGCTCCCGCAGCGCGGGGGCCCGACGGCGGACCTGCAGTCCGCCGGGCAGGATCGGCTCGGTGCGGGTCACGCCGTTGTGGACGCATTCCTCCATGACGGCCCAGATGGCCAGCAGCCGGGTGCGCAGCTCGTCGAGGTCGTGCCGGGTGGCCTCGTTGGCGAGCATGAGCTCCGCGATGCTCAGGCCCGCCTCGTGGCAGCGGGCGGCGAGCTCGGCGCCCGTGGAGAAGGGGTACGGTTCGCCGGTGTCGCCGTCGTCGGCGCGGTTGACGTCCTTGGTGGCGTCCAGCTCGGCCTCGAGCTCGTCCGAGGTGACCACGAAGCCGCCGCCCACCGAGTAGTAGTCGCGGGTGTGGAGCTGTCCGCCGGCGTCGTCGTAGGCGGTCAGGCGCATGCCGTTCGGATGCCCGGGCAGGGACTCGCGCATGTGCAGCGTCAGGTCGCCCCGCCGGTCGAAGGCGATCTCGTGGCGCCCGTCCAGGGGCAGCCGACCGCCCGTGACGATCTCCTCCACGAGCCCGGTGCAGGCGTCCGGGTCGATGGTCTCGGGGTCCTGGCCGGCCAGGCCGAGCAGCACCGCGGTGTCCGAGCCGTGGCCCACGCCGGTGGCCGCCAGCGAGCCGAACAGCTCGGCGTGCACGCGGGCCGTGCGCTCGAGGACGCCGTGCTGGCCCATGCTGTCCGTGAAGCGGCGGGCGGCGCGCATGGGTCCCACGGTGTGGGACGAGGACGGGCCGATGCCGATCGAGAACAGGTCGAGGACGCTGAGCGCCATGCAGTGCTCCTAGGGTGCGAGCGGGACGCGCGGAGCCGGGGGTGCGGGCCGGACGCGCGGAGCCGGGTGATCCGGTGCAGACCAGACTAGGGGCACGGGGCCCGGCAGGCCATGGGGTCGCGGGTCGAGGTCCGCGGTGCTCTCCGGCCCGTCGCCCGCCGCACGGACCGGAGCCGGGAGCGCTCAGAGGATGTTGTCCTTGGACTCCTCCACCTGCGCGGCCGCACGGAACGCCGTCAGGTCACGCAGATACTCGTCCGCGTGGCGGAACACGGGCCCCTGCCCGGCCACGAGCATGACCCCCTCGAGGGGCTCGAACCGGGAGCGGCCCGCGTGGAGGTCCTCGCCGGCGTCGACCAGGGTGCGCAGCTGCCACCACGTGGGGGCCATCAGGTTGACCTCGCCGGCCCGGAAGCGGCGCAGCAGCTCGGCGGGCGACGCCCAGCCGTGGCTGGCCGCCTCGGAGGACATCCGCTCGGGGGACTGACCCTGCGGCAGGTGGACGGCGAAGAAGAACGTGTCGTAGCGGCGCGGGCCCCCGTGCGGGGTGATCCACCGGGACCACGGCACGAGCGCGCCGGCGTCGGGGCGCAGCCCCTCGCGGTCGAGCAGATCCCCGAAGTCCACCTCGTGGCGCTCGACGGCGTCGCGCAGCTCGTCGGGGAACGCGGCCACCCGGGCCGGGTCCACGGGGGTGCCGGTGGCGGCGTCCCGGGCCAGGAGCACTCCGGTCTCCTCGAACGTCTCGCGGACGGCGGCGGCCAGCACGCGGCCGGCGCCGTCGGCGGGGTCGAGTTCCGCGAGGGTGCCGTGGGCGTCCGCGGGCTCGTGCGGCAGCCCCAGGCGCCGGCCCCAGTCGGCCAGATCCGTGCCCTCCCACAGCCGGTCCGGCAGGTCGTCCGCGGGGTCCACGCGGCCGCCGGGGAAGGCCGTGGCGTGGGCGCTGAAGGCCATGGTCCCGGCGCGGCGGACCGTGAACACCGAGGTCTCGCCGTCGGCCCCGGGTCGGACCAGCACGAGGGAGGAGGCGGGCACCGCCGGGACCCGGGGCCGGTCCTCGGCGACCGGCGGCTCGGCGGACGGGGCGGCGGGGCTCACGGTGCCTCCTCGGTTCGGGCGATCATGGTCCGGACGCGCGGGCCGACGACGGCGGCCCCGGCCGCTCCCGCGCGGGGGTCATGCGGCCCGGATGTGCGCGGACCCGTAGTCTGTAGCGTAAGTCGCCGCGCTCGGGGCGGAGGCCCCGGGGCGAGACCGCGACCCAAGGAGGAGAGGCCGTGAAGATCCTGGTGCTGGCCAAGCAGGTGCCGGACACGTGGCAGGAGCGTGAGCTGAGCCTGGAGACCGGCTGGGTGGTGCGCGACGGCGCGGCCGAGCCCGTGCCGGACGAGATCAGCGAGCGCGTCATGGAGGTCGCCCTGGGCTGGCGGGACGCCGGCGCGGACATCGAGGTCGTGGCCCTGACGGTGGGCCCCGAGGACTCCTCGAAGACCCTGCGCAAGATGCTGGCCATGGGCGCGGACTCCGCCGTGCAGATCACCGACGACGCACTCGTCGGCTCGGACGCCGTGCAGACGGCTCGCGTGATCGCCGCGGCCGTCGAGAAGGAGGGCGCCGACCTCGTGCTCGCCGGCACGCTGTCCACGGACGGAGGCACCGGCGTGGTGCCCGCCATGGTCGCCGAGCTCCTGGAGCGGCCCTACCTGCCGCACGCCGAGGCCCCCGAGCTGGCCGACGGCGAGCTGACCGGCACCGTGGCGACCTCGGACGCGGACGTGCGCGCCGCCGTCGCCCTGCCCGCCGTGGCGGGCCTGACGGAGAAGACCGCGGAGCCGCGGTTCCCGAACTTCAAGAACATCATGGCGGCCAAGAAGAAGCCGCTCACCGTGCTGTCCCTGGCCGACCTCGGCATCGCCGCGGGCCCGGCCGAGGCCGCCTACCGCTCCGTGATGGTCTCGGCGGACACGCGTCCCGAGCGTGCCGCGGGCGAGAAGGTCACCGACGACGGCACCGCCGCCGAGCGGCTGGTGGAGTTCCTCGCGGGTCGGGGGCTCGTGTGAGCGCGAACGTGGAGGAGACCGAGATGACGACGCAGACCGACGCCGCGAACAGCGGCCAGACCGTGCTGGTGCACGCCGAGATCGGCGCGGACGGAGCGCTCCGCCCGATCGTGGCCGAGCTCCTCGGCGCCGCCGCCACCGTGGGCGTGCCCGAGGCCGTCCTCGTGACCGGCGCGGAGGGCAGGGACGCCGCCGTCGCCCGTCTGGGGGAGTACGGCGCCACGCGCGTCCACGTCCTCGTGGCCGACGACGCCGCCACCACCCTGGGCGACGCCGCCGTGCAGGCCCTCGCCGCCGCGACCGCCCGCACCGCGCCCGTGGCCGTGCTGCTCTCCGGCAGCCCCGAGTCCCGCGCGGTGGCCGGCCGCCTGTCCGTCCGCGCCCGCGGCCCCGTCTGCGCGGATGCCGTGGGGCTGCGCTGGGCCGACGACGAGGTCATCGCCCGCCACTCCGTGTTCGGCGGCGACTACCTCAGCGAGTCCACCGGCGAGGGCGGCCCCCGGATCATCACCGTGCGCCCCGGCGCCGTCGCGGACCGGGCCCCGGCCGTCGAGGCGCCCGAGGTCGTGGAGCTGGCCGCCGCCGAGCTCGGCCCGGTGACCGCCGGCGCCCGGGTGCTCGAGGTGAACGCCCGCACGCAGAACTCCGCCCGTCCGCCCCTGCGCGGCGCGAAGACCGTCGTCGCCGGCGGTCGCGGCGTGGGCTCCGAGGAGGGCTTCGCGATCGTCGAGCAGCTCGCCGACGAGCTCGGCGCCGCCGTGGGCGCCTCGCGTGCCGCCGTCGACTCCGGCTACACCGCGGCCGAGCGCCAGGTGGGCCAGACCGGCGTGATCGTGTCCCCGAACCTGTACATCGCCCTCGGCATCTCCGGCGCCATCCAGCACCTGGCCGGCATGAAGACCGCCAAGACCATCGTGGCGATCGACAAGAACGAGGACGCCGAGATCTTCGAGCACGCCGACTTCGGCGTGGTCGGGGACATCTTCCAGGTGGTCCCGCAGGTCATCGAGCAGCTGCGCACCCGCCGCGGCTGAACCGGTGCGGGCGCGGTCCGCTGCGGACCGCGCCCCTCGGACGAGGAGAAGCATGCCCAAGCAGCGAATGGCCGGCTACGTCCCCCTGAAGGGCGCCCCGGCCGAGACCGAGCCCGCCCCCGCCCCGGCGCAGGACACCACGACGGCGGCCCCCGCCTCGGCCGCGGCCGCCGTCCCGGTGGCGCCGACCGCGCCGACGTCGGGCCTCACGCCCCTGTCCGCGCGACGCCGCATGGCCGGGTACGTCCCGTTCGCCCGCGAGGCCGAGTGGCTCGGCGGCGCCCCCGCCCCGGCCGCGGGATCGATCCCGGCCGCCGCCCCGGCGCGGTCCGTCGCGCCCGAGCCGATCGCCGCCTCGGCGTCCCCGACGCGGGCCCCCGCACCCGCGGAGACCGAGCCCGTCGTGCCGGACGTGGCGGCCGTCGTCGCCTCCGCGACCGGTGCGCCGGCCGCGGCCGGGGTGGGCGCTCCCGTGGAGTCCGACCTCGTGCCGCTCGCGAAGCGGCGACGCATGGCCGGGTACGTGCCGTTCGCCCGGGAGGGGGAGTGGTTCACCGAGCTCGCCGCCGTGGGCGGCCCCACCGCGCCGGAGATGGTGGCGCAGGAGGTCGTCGCCGAGCCGGCCACCGCCGAGCCCGCCGCCGCGGAGCCGGCCGATGCGGAACCGGCCGTCGCCGCCCCCGTGGCCGCGGCGCCGGCTGCGGAGCCGGCTCCCACCGCGCCGGACACCCGTTCGGCCCCGCCGGCCTCCACCGCGCAGCCGCCCCGGGCCGTCCCCGGGGCCGCCACCGGCACGCCCGCTCGGGCCGCGGAGACGGACGCCGCCGAATCCGCCGCCCCGTCCCGCCTGCGCAAGGCGCTGCCGGCGGTGGCCGGCGTCGTCGTGCTGGCGCTGCTCGCAGTGCTGGCCGGACGCTGGCTGCGGAGCCTCGACCCGGTGGCGGACTTCATCGCGACCTACGACGGGCACCCGGTCCTGCCCGAGGGCACCCCCGAGGGGATGCCCTGGTGGATGGGCTGGCAGCACTTCCTGAACATGTTCCTGATGGTGCTGATCATCCGGACGGGCCTGCAGATCCGTCACGAGACGCGGCCTCCGGCCAACTTCACTCCGACGAAGGACGGCCTGTTCTCCGCGCGGGGCAACACCCCGAAGAAGTTCTCGCTCACCATCTGGACGCACCAGGCCCTCGACGCGCTGTGGCTGCTCAACGGCGTGATCTTCGTGGTGCTGCTGATCGTCACCGGCCACTGGGCGCGGATCGTGCCCACGGACCCGCACGTGTTCCAGCACGCCCTGTCCGCCGGCATCCAGTACCTGTCCCTGGACTGGCCCACGGAGAACGGCTGGGTGCACTACAACGCGCTGCAGATGCTCTCCTACGCGCTGGTGGTGTTCGTGGCCGCCCCGCTCGCCGCCCTCACGGGCTGGCGCATGTCCTCGTGGTTCCCCACGGAGGCCAAGGGACTGAACAAGGCGTTCCCCATGGAAGTGGCCCGCAAGGTGCACTTCCCGGTGATGGTCTTCTTCGTGGCGTTCATCGTGGTGCACGTGTTCCTCGTGGCCTTCACGGGCCTGCTGACGAACCTGAACCACATGTACACCTCGCGCGGCGGGGCCACCGACGCGTGGGGCCTCGTGGTGTTCCTCGTGAGCGTGGCGGTCACCGCCGCCGCGTGGTTCTTCCTGAAGCCCGCCTTCACGGCCCCCGTGGCCTCCCGGTTCGGCACCGTGGGCCGCTGAGCCGGCCGCACGACGACGGCCCCTCCTCCTCCCGGGACTTTCGAACGTGATGTCGGGGGAATGAGCGCTTTCGAACGTGAGATAGGCCCTTTCTCACGTTCGAAAGCGCTCGGGTGCTCGGGCGTGCGGGGCGTCAGCTCCGGGCGGCGCGGAAGGTGACCTGCACCTGGACCATCGGCTTGTCGGCCACGGGGACGCCGTCGGCGCCGACCGGCACGAGGTCCACCTCCACGAGGCGCAGGGACCGGCCGGCGTGTCGCACCCGTGTGAGGGCGACCATCTCGCCATGCCCCGGGCGCACGAACACCACGTGCACGGCCTGGACGTCGTAGCGCACGCGGTCCGGCATGGCCGCCTGCGCGGCGATGACCGCCCGCAGCGTCATGGCCCCGCCGTGGACCGCGCCCGACGGGTTGGCCAGCTCTGGCTTCGGGGCGAAGCGGGCGCCCGCGCTCGCCGCGGCAGCGACGGCGGGGCGCACGTCCGGATCGGCCGCCGGCAGCGACTCGGGGCGGGCGGCCAGCAGCCCCGGCATGGGCACGCGGGTCTCGGCCCCGCGGGGCAGCCGTCCGGCGGCGACGAACGCGGCCATCCGCTCCGGCGCTCCGGCGGGCACCGACTGGAACCAGCCGGTCGCCTCGACGACGCGACGCCCGTCCGCGTCCTCGAGCCACGCGCGGGCCACGCCACCGCCGGCATCCCAGGCCAGCGGGCGGGTCCAGCACTCCAGCAGCGGGCCGTCGTCCCCGGCCTTGACGGCCTCCGCGTCGAAGGCGGGCAGCGGGCCGAGCACGTTGACCTGCAGCTCGGTGGTGACCACGGTCTCGATGTCCCGTGCCGCGTGGTGCACGGCCACCGCGGTGGCGTTGTCCATGATCACGGTGGCCGCCGCGCCGGTGGGCCGGCCGTCCAGGTCGAGGCACCACGGGCCGACCTCGAACGCGGCCGGGTTGAGGGCGCCGTCCCGCTCGGTCATCAGCGCGTGGCGGCGGATGCCGAACAGCTGTTCCGTGCGGCCGGAGGGGTGGGAGCGGGGGCCGGTGGGCGAGTCCGCGGTGGGGCTGGTGGTGGTCTGCACGGGGAGCACGCTAGCCCACGGCCCGGCGGCGACACGGCTAATCATTGGATGTCCTATTATCATGGTGATGACAGTCACACCCTGTCGCCGCCCGCGGTGTCACCCCCGCACCACCCCGTCGTGGACCGCCCGCGCGGCCGGCCCGAGCCCCAGGAGGACGAACCCATGTTCCCCATCACCGACGACCAGAAGGCCCTGGTCGACGCCGTCCGCGACTTCGCCGAGCAGCGCGTCGCCCCGCACGCCCTCGACTGGGACGCCGAGTAGCATTTCCCGGTGGACGTCCTCGCCGAGGCCGGCGAGCTCGGCCTGGGCGGCATCTACGTGGGGGAGGAGCACGGCGGCACCGGCCTGGAGCGCACGGACGCGATCCTGATCTTCGAGGAGCTCGCGAAGGCGGACCCGGCCTTCGCCGCCTACATCTCCATCCACAACATGGTGGCCTGGATGATCGACTCCTTCGGCAGCGACGAGCAGCGCGCCCGCTGGATCCCCGATCTCGTGGGCATGGCGCACCTGGCCAGCTACTGCCTGACCGAGCCCGGCGCCGGCTCGGACGCGGCCGCGCTGAAGACCCGCGCCGTCCGCGACGGCGACCACTACGTCCTCAACGGCGTCAAGCAGTTCATCTCCGGCGCCGGCGCGTCCGACTGCTACGTGGTGATGTGCCGCACCGCGGACACGGGCGCCCGGGGGATCTCCGCCGTCGTGGTCCACAAGGACACCCCCGGCCTGTCCTTCGGCCCCAACGAGAAGAAGATGGGCTGGCACACCCAGCCCACGCGCCAGGTGATCTTCGAGGACGTCCGCGTGCCCGTGGCCGACCGCCTCGGCGAGGAGGGCGACGGCTTCCGCATCGCCATGAAGGGCCTCAACGGCGGCCGCCTGAACATCGGCGCCTGCTCGATCGGCGGCGGCCTGGCCGCCCTGGACAAGGCCACCCGCTACCTCAAGGAGCGCAGCGCGTTCGGCGAGCCGCTCACCACCAAGCAGGCCCTCGTCTTCGAGCTGGCGGACATGTCCGTGAAGCTGGAGACCGCCCACACGATGCTCATGCGCGCCGCGGACGCCCTGGACCGCAACGACCCGGACACCGTGCGCCTGTGCGCCATGGCCAAGCTCGTGGCCACCGAGTCCGGCTACGAGGCCGCCGACACCGCCCTGCAGCTGCACGGCGGCTACGGCTACCTGCACGAGTACGGCGTGGAGAAGCTCGTCCGGGACCTGCGCGTCCACCGGATCCTCGAGGGCTCCAACGAGATCATGCGCATGATCGTGGGTCGCGGCCTGATCGGCTGACGCCGGGGGGCCCGCACGGTCGCCCCCACAGCACGGCGCCCCGCGGTCACCACACGTGACCACGGGGCGCCGTCCGTCGGGGCGGGCTCAGCCGAGCTGCAGCGGGTCCACCCCGGTCACGGGCTCGAAGTGCCCAGCCACGTCCTCGGCCGAGACGTCCTCGAGCCGGGCCGGACTCCACGCCGGATCCTTGTCCTTGTCCACGAGCAGCGCACGGATGCCCTCGGCCATGTCCGGCTCGCGCATCAGGTGGGTGCCGATCGTGAACTCCTGACGCAGCGCGTCGGCCACGGTCAGGTCCGCCCCGCGTGCGGCCAGCCGGCGCTGGGCCTCGTGGGCCACGGCGACGGCGGTCGGGGACTTGGTGCGGATGGCCTCGGCGGCCTGCCCCGCGGCCTCGGCATGCTCCCCGCCCGCGGCGGCGCGCTCGTCCAGGGCGGCGAGGACCTCGGCGGCCGACTCCCGGCCGTAGGCGTCCTCGATCCACTCCCGGCCGGCCACCAGCGCGGACGCGGGCCGTGCGTCCTCGGCCACCGCGAACCGGGCCAGCACCTCGTCGGCGGCGGCGAAGGCGGCCTCGTCGCGCCCGCCCGCGTCCGCGGCCGAGCCGAGGGCGCCGAACGCCGCGGCGAGGGCCTGCTCGAGCTCGTCCAGCCGGGCGGACTCCACGAAGACGTCCGCCAGACCCAGGGCCACCGCGTCGGAACCGGAGGCGTGCGCCGAGGTCGCGGCCAGGTGCCGGCCCGCCTGGAAGGGTGCGCGGGCGAGGTGGAAGGAGCCGCCGACGTCGGGGGTGAACCCGATCGCCGTCTCGGGCATGCCGGCGCGGGTCCGCTCGGTGGCCACGCGATGCGAGCCGTGCGCGGACACGCCCATGCCGCCGCCCAGGACGATGCCGTCCATGAAGGCCACGTACGGCTTGGGGTAGGTGGCGATGCGCTCGTTCATCGCGTACTCGTCGCGGAAGAACTGCTCGGCCTCCGCGAACCGCCCGGCCAGGAGCGAGGAGCGCAGGGAGACGACGTCACCGCCGGCGCACAGTCCCTTCTCCCCGGCGCCGCGGATGAGCACGCCGCGCACGGCGGGGTCCGCGGCCCAGTCGGTCAGGGCCGCGTCGATCGCCCGGACCATGTCCTGCGTCAGCGCGTTCAGGGCGCGCGGACGGTTCAGCGTGATGCGGCCGAGGCCGTCGCGGACCTCGAGGAGCACCTCGTCCGCCGCGCCGTCCTGCCCAGCCGCGGGGGCCGTCGTCGCCGTGGTCTGCGCGTCGCTCATCGGTGCTGCCACCCCGCCTCGCGCTTGGCCGTGAACGCGTCCATGCCCTCCTTCTGGTCCGCCGTGGCGAACGCGGAGTGGAACACGCGGCGCTCGAAGGCGATGCCCTGGGCAAGCGTGGTCTCGAACGCGGCGTTGACGGCCTCCTTGGCCATCCAGGAGGCCGGCTTGGACTTGGACGCGATGGTCGCGGCCACCTCCAGCGCCTCCTCGAGGGCCTTCTCGTCGGCCACCACGCGGGAGACGAGCCCGATGCGCTCGGCCTCCTCGGCCCCGATCATGCGGCCGGTGAGGATCATGTCCATGGCCTTCGCCTTGCCCACGGCGCGGGTCAGGCGCTGGGAGCCTCCCATGCCGGGGATGACGCCGAGGTTGATCTCGGGCTGGCCGAACTTCGCGCCCTCGCCGGCCACGAGCACATCGGCCATCATGGCCAGCTCGCAGCCGCCGCCGAGGGCGTAGCCGGTCACGCACGCCACGATGGGGGTGCGGGCACGGGTGAGCCCGTCCCAGCCGGCGAACCAGTCGGCCGCGTACATCTCGGAGAACTCCTTGGTGGCCATCTCCTTGATGTCCGCGCCGGCGGCGAACGCCTTGGGGGAGCCGGAGAGCAGGATCGCCCCGATCTCCGGGTCGGTGTCCAGCTCCTGCACCGCCGCGACGACGGCACGCATCGTCGCCTCGTTCAGCGCGTTCAGGGCCTTCGGCCGGTTCAGGCGGATGTGGCCGACCCGGCCCTGCCGCTCGACGATGATCGGCGACTCGGCGCCGTCCGGGGTGGTCTGCTCGCTCATGCCTCGCTCCTGTCCGTGTGTGATGCTCGGATGTCCTCGATGATGCCGGAAAAGTCGCGGGCGGCGCCTTCTCCGGCGGCGTACTCGGCGTATTTGGCCTGCGCGAGGCGGCCCAGGTCGGCCGCCACGCCCTGCTCGTCCAGGGCCGCGAGCGCGAGCCCGAGGTCCTTGGCCATCAGGGCGCCGGCGAAGCCGGGCTGGAAGTCCCGGTTCGCGGGGGAGCCGGGGACGGGGCCGGGCACCGGGCAGTTGGTGGTCAGGGACCAGCACTGCCCGGAGGCCTTGCTCATCACGTCATACAGGGCCTGGTGCTGCAGGCCCAGGCGCTCGCCCAGGACGAAGGCCTCGGCGACGGCGATCTGCGTGACCCCCAGCACCATGTTGTTGCAGATCTTCGCGGCCTGGCCCAGGCCGGCGGCCCCGCAGTGCACGATCCGCGCGCCCATGACCTCGAGCAGCGGCAGCACCTCGGCGTACACCTCGTCCGAGGCGCCCACCATGAAGGCGAGGGTGCCGGCCTCGGCGCCCACCTGGCCGCCCGAGACCGGCGCGTCGGCCGCCCGCATGCCCGCCGCCTCCGCCGCCGCGGCCGCCTCGCGGGCCTCGGCGACGTCGATGGTCGAGCAGTCCAGGAACACGGTGCCGGGCCGGGCGGCGGCGAGCAGGCCGCCGTCGCCGTCCTCACCCCGGTAGACGTCCAGCACCAGGCGTCCGTGGGGGAGCATGGTCAGCACGACGTCGGCCTCCGCGGCCGCCGCGGCCGTGTCCGTGACGGTCTCGACGCCGGCCGCGCGGGCCTTCTCGAGGGCCTCGGGGACGAGGTCGAAGCCGAGCACGCGGTGACCCGCGGCGGCGAGGTTGGCGGCCATGGGGCCGCCCATGTGGCCGAGGCCGAGGAACAGAACGGTGGTCATGGGGTCCTCCTGGTCAGGACGGGCTGCGGGGCGGTCAGGAGCCGGCCGGCATCACGAAGCTGGCGCCCTCGCGCACGCCGGAGGGCCAGCGCGTGGTGACGGTCTTCGTCTTGGTGTAGAACTTCAGCCCGTCCGTGCCGTGCTGGTTCAGGTCGCCGAAGCCGGAGGCCTTCCAGCCGCCGAAGGTGTAGTAGGCGATCGGCACGGGGATCGGCACGTTCACGCCGACCATGCCGGTGTCCACGCGGGTGGAGAAGTCGCGGGCGGCGTCGCCGTCGCGGGTGAAGATGGCCACGCCGTTGCCGAACTCGTGCTCGTTCACGAGCGTGAGCGCCTCCTCGTAGTCCTTCGCGCGGACCACGGAGAGCACCGGGCCGAAGATCTCCTCGCGGTAGATGCTCATCTCCGGGGTGACGCGGTCGAACAGGGTGGCGCCCACGTAGAAGCCGTCCTCGTGGCCCTCGACGACGACGCCCCGGCCGTCCTCGACCAGGTCGGCGCCCGCCTCGACGCCGGCCGCGATGTAGCCCTCGATGCGCTCCTTCGCGTCCTTCGAGACGACGGGGCCGAAGTCCGAGGACGCCTCGAGCGACGGGCCGACCCTGAGGTCCTTCACGCGCTCGCGGAGCAGTGCGATCAGGCGGTCGGCGGTCTCCTCGCCGACCGGGACGGCCACGGAGATCGCCATGCAGCGCTCGCCGGCGGAGCCGAAGGCGGCGCCGACCAGGGCGTCGGCGGTCATCTCGAGGTCCGCGTCCGGCATGACCACGGCGTGGTTCTTGGCCCCGCCGAAGCACTGCGCGCGCTTGCCCATGCGGCCGGCGTGGGCGTAGATGGACTGCGCGATCGGGGTGGAGCCGACGAAGCCGACGGCCTTGACGCGCGGGTCCTCGATGAGCGCGTCCACGGCGGCCTTGTCGCCGTGCACCACGTTGAGGGCGCCGGCGGGCATGCCGGCCTCGAGGGCCAGCTCGGCCAGGCGCACCGGGACGGAGGGGTCGCGCTCGGAGGGCTTGAGGACGAAGGCGTTGCCCGCCGCCAGGGCGATGCCGGCCTTCCACAGCGGGATCATCGCCGGGAAGTTGAAGGGCGTGATGCCCACGGCCACGCCGAGCGGCTGGCGGATGGAGTGCACGTCGATGCCGGTGCCCGCGTCGGCGGTGAACTCACCCTTGAGCAGGTGCGGGGCGCCCGCGGCGAACTCCACGACCTCGATGCCGCGCTGGATGTCGCCCTGGGCGTCCGGGAAGGTCTTGCCGTGCTCCTGGGCGAGCACGGTGGCCAGCTCGTTCATGTTCTCGTTGATCAGGTCGACCCAGCGCAGCAGGATGCGGCCGCGGCGCTGCGGGTTCAGCCTCGACCACGCGGCGAAGCCCTCCTCGGCGGAGGCCAGGGCGGCGTCGATCTCCTCGGCGGAGGCCAGCGGCACGCGCCCCGCCACGCCGCCCGTGGCCGGGTGGTAGACGTCGCCGTGCCGGCCGGAGGCGCCTTCGCGCCGCTCGCCGTGCACGAAGTGGGGGATCACGGGGGCGGTCTCGGTGGGCGCGGTCTTCTCGGACATGGGGGCTCCTCGCGGGTCCAGGCGGAAGGGCGGACGTCGGTGGGCGCCGCCCACGGCGGGCGGGGCGGGCCCGGCCGTGCGTGTGATCTGGGTTACTCATCCGCTAATCTAAAATGAGAACGTAGGACATGCAACTATCGAACTCGGGGGGTATCCCGAGGAGGAAGGGAGGGTCCGCCCATGGACCTGTCGAACCAGAGCGCGATCGTCACCGGCGGGGCCTCGGGCCTCGGCCATGCCACCGCCCGCCGTCTGGCGGACGCGGGCGCCGCCGTCGTGGTGGTGGACCTGCCGGACCGCGAGGGCGAGACCGTCCGCGCGGACGCTGTGGCCGCCCTCGGTCCCCGTGCGCGCTTCGTGACGGGCGACGTCACCGCCGAGGACACCGCCCGGGAGGCCGTGGCCGCCGCGCTGGAGGCCGGGCCGCTGCGGGTGCTGGTCAACTGCGCCGGGGTGGCGACGCCGGGCAAGCTCGTGGGTCGCGACGGGCCGCTGTCCGCCGAGGTGCTGAGCCGGGTCCTGGCGATCAACGCGGTCGGCACCGTGTCGATGATGGCCCAGGCCGCCGCCGCGATGAAGGCGCAGGAGCCGCTCGGCGAGGACCGCGGCGTCATCGTGAACACCGCCTCCGTGGCGGCCTACGACGGGCAGATCGGCCAGATCGCGTACTCCGCCTCCAAGGGCGCCGTGGTTGCGCTGACCCTGCCCGCGGCCCGCGAGCTCGCCTCCTCGCAGATCCGCGTGGTCACGATCGCCCCCGGTCTGATGGAGACGCCCATGATGGCCGGCCTGCCCGAGGCCGCCCGCGAGGCGCTGTCCACCAAGACCCCGCATCCGGCCCGGCTCGGCCGACCCGAGGACTACGCGCTGCTCGTCGAGCAGATCGTGTCCAACCCGTTCCTGAACGGCGAGGTCATCCGGCTCGACGGCGCCGTGCGCCTCGAGCCCCGCTGAGCCGGACGGTCCGGAGGCCGGAGGGCGCGTCAGGAGGAGGTGTGCTCCGCCGTCGCGGGCGCGCCGGCGTCGGGGCCGTCGGCCTGGAAGTCGCCGGCCTCGGCGCGGAACCGGCCGAGGACGTCGATGAGGGTGTCCACGTCCGCCGGGTCGAAGCCGGAGCGGCCGAAGACCTCTGCGTTGAGCGTCTCCGTGGCGGCGACGGCGACGCGCCGGCCCTCGTCCGTGAGGGCGAGCACGAGCGCGCGGCGGTCCGACTCGTGGGGGGTGCGCTCCACCAGCCCGGCGGCCTCGAGCCGGTCCACCGCATTGGTCACCGAAGTGGGGTGGACCTGCAGGAGCGCGGACGCCTTGGACATCCGCATCCGCTTCTCGCGCGAGAAGTTCAGCAGCGCCAGCAGCTCGTACCGCGCGAAGGTGAGGCCGTAGGGCTTGAGCGCGGCCTGCGTACGACCCAGCAGGATCTGCTGGGCCCGCATGATGGAGGTGATGGCGGCCATCGGGCGGGCGACGTCACCCCATCCGTGACGCTCCCAGTTCCGGGCGGCCTCCCGGATGGGGTCCTGGGCGAGGGGTGGCTTCTTCATGGCGCTCCAGACTAGCGGCGCACCGGGGGTCCCCCGCCACCGCCGGACGAGGACGGGGCGGCGGCGAGGAACGGCCCGGTCAGCGCTGCAGGTCCAGGTCCTCTTCGCGGAACTCGGTGCCGTAGCCGTCCGGAGCGGCGCCCGTCTGGGCGCGCTCGACCTCGGCCTTGCGCAGCTCCACGCGGCGGATCTTGCCCGAGATGGTCTTCGGCAGCTCGAGGAACTCGATGCGGCGGATGCGCTTGTACGGGGGCAGCTGGGTGAGCGTGAACTGCAGGATCGCCCGGGCGGTCTCCGCGGTGGGCTCGTGGCCCGGGGCGAGGGTGACGAAGGCCTTCGGCACGGCCAGGCGCAGCTCGTCCGGGGTGGGGACGATCGCGCCCTCCATCACGGCCGGGTGCTTGACCAGCACCGACTCCAGCTCGAACGGGGACACCTTGTAGTCCGAGGACTTGAAGACGTCGTCCGCGCGGCCCACATAGGTCAGCACGCCGTTCTCGTCGCGGCGGGCGATGTCACCGGTGTGGAACACGCCGTCGCGGAACACCTCGTCCGTCTTCTCCTGGTTGCCGTAGTAGGACTTCAGCAGGCCCACCGGACGCGGGTCCAGGCGCAGGCAGATCTCGCCCTCCTCGGCCTCCTGGCCCGTGAGCGGGTCGAGCAGGGTGACGTCCATGCCGGGCAGCGGGCGGCCCATGGAGCCGATGACGACCTTCTGGCCCGGGGTGTTGGCGATCTGCAGGGTGGTCTCGGTCATCCCGAAGCCGTCGCGGATCGTGGTGCCCCACGCCTTGTGCACCTGGTCGATCACCTCGGCGTTGAGCGGCTCGCCCGCGGAGATGGTCTTGGTCGGCGGGGTCGTCAGCTGCGCCAGGTCCGCCTTGATGAGCATGCGCCACACGGTGGGCGGGGCGCAGAAGCTCGTGACGCCGTAGCGCTCCATGTTGGCCATCAGGGCCGCGGGGTCGAACTTGCGGGCGTTGTGCACGAAGATCGTGGCCTCCGCGATCCACGGGGCGAAGAAGTTGGACCACGCGTGCTTGGCCCAGCCCGGGGAGGCCACGTTGAGGTGCACGTCGCCCGGCTCCAGACCGATCCAGTAGAGCGTCGTGAGGTGGCCGACCGGGTACGAGGTGTGGGTGTGCTCCACGAGCTTCGGCTTCGAGGTGGTGCCCGAGGTGAAGTAGAAGAGCAGCGTCTCGTCGGCGGGGGTCGGCTCGGCCGGGGTCAGCTCGGTGGCGGCGTCGGCGGCGTCGTCGTAGGAGAGCACGGTGTGGCCGGCGACCTCGGGGGCGCGGCGCGCCGGGCCCTCCGCGAAGACGCCCGGCACGTGCACCAGGTGCAGGCCCTCGCCGACGCCGGCGAACTTGGCCAGGTCCTCGGCGCCGGCCACGGCCCACGCGGCGCCGGCGCGCGTCACGCGGTCCTCGAGGTCCCCGGAGGTCATCTGCGTGGTGGTGGGCACCATGACCACCCGCAGCTTGATGCAGGCGAGCATGAACTCCCACAGCTCCACCTGGTTGTTCAGCATCAGGATGAGGCGGTCGCCGCGGCGCAGGCCCTGCGCGGAGAGCCAGTTCGCCACCCGGCTGGAGGCCGCGGAGAGCTCGGCGAAGGTGCGTTCGGTGCTGCGCCCGTCGTCCTCGGCGATGATCAGCGCCGGCACGTCCGCGCGGGCCGGGTCCTGGGCCAGGCGGTCGAACCAGTCGAAGCCGAAGTTGAAGTGCTCGAAGCGGGGCCACTCGAACTCGGCGCGGGCGCGCTCATAGTCGGTCTGGCACTCGACCAGCAGGTCGCGGGCCGCGCGGAACACCTCCGTCGGTGACGGGGCGGCGACGGCGGTGGGGTCCTGGACGGTCATGGGTCCCTCCTCGGGATGGCTGCTGAACGGATCCTTGGCCGGGGGCCTGTGATCTGGAACACTACTGGCAGACCTGGATAGTTGGAAGTCCTACAGTCGGATTCGCGGCGAAACCGCCCGCCGTCGTCGGACCGCCCCCGAAGGAGAGCCATGACCGCCATCGCCGACCGCCCCGTCCCCGACTCCGGCGCGCCCGCCGCCCCTCCCGGCCTGCCCCACGTGGACCTGCTCCGTCTGCGGGACCGCCTCGAGCCGGCCGAGCGTGCCCGGCTCGACGCGATCGAGGACCACCTGCAGACCCGCGTGCGGCCGCACCTGACCCGGTATTGGGACGCCGAGGAGTTCGCGTTCGACCTGCTGCCGGGCCTGGCCGAGCTGGGTCTGGGACGCCTCGTCCTGGACGGCTCGTCCTCGCTGTTCCAGCAGCTCGTGCACGCGGAGATCGCCCGTGTGGACCTGTCCCTGTCCGCCCTCGTGGGCATCCACAACGAGCTCAACCTCGGCATGATCGCCGGCCTGGGCTCAGAGCGTCAGAAGGCCACGTGGCAGGGGCGCCTCGAATCCTTCGACGCCCTGGGCGCGTTCTGCCTCACCGAGCCGGACCACGGCTCGGACATCGCCGGAGGCCTCGCCACCACCGCCACCCGCGACGGCGACGAGTGGGTCATCCGCGGCGCCAAGCGCTGGATCGGGGCCGGCACGATCGCCGACGTCGCGCTCGTCTGGGCGCGCGACACCGCCGACGGCGAGATCAAGGGCTTCGTGGTGCCCACCGACACCCCCGGCTACGAGGCCACCAAGATCAGCGGGAAGATGGGCCTGCGGATCATGCAGAACGCGGACATCACCCTGGACGTGCGCCTGCCCACGGACGCGATCCTGCCCGGCGCCACCACCTTCGCCGCCACCCGCGCCCTGCTGCGCGACTCGCGCATGTGGGTCGGCTGGCAGGGCGTCGGCGCGCAAATGGGCGTGCTGGACGTGCTGCGCTCCTACGCGCTGCGGCGGCAGCAGTTCGGTCGCCCGCTGGCCGCGTTCCAGCTGATCCAGGCCCAGATCGCCGAGGTCGCCGGCAACCTGGCCGCCTCCGCCGGGATGATGCTCCAGGTGGACGCCCTGCGGCAGGAGGGGCGGATGGAGATGATGCACGCGGCGATGGCCAAGGCCACCTCGACCCGGCTGGCCCGGTCCTCGGCGGCGCTCGCCCGCGACGCCCTCGGCGGCAACGGCCTGCTCACGGAGCACGAGATCGCCAAGATCATGGGGGACGTGGAGGCCATCTACTCCTACGAGGGCTCCTACGGCATGAACACCCTGATCGTGGGGCGTGCCCTCACGGGCGTCTCGGCCTTCGTGTGAGCCACGCGTCCTGCAGGTCCTGGATCAGCGGGCGGTGGGCGATGAGCAGCAGCACGCCGGCCACCGGGATGACCACCTCGAAGCCCAGCCAGAGGTAGCCGGCCGCGCCCGCCACCCCGCCCAGGAAGAACAGGGCCACGAGCAGCGCCAGCAGTCCCACGCGCCGCGGTTCCCCGACGACGGGGGCCGCGGCCGCGGGCGCGTTGCGGTACAGGATCTTGCCGAGCTCGACGCCGATGTCCGTGACCATGCCCGTCACGTGCGTGGTGCGGATCGGCCACGCCCCGATGCGGGTGATCAAGGCGTTCTGCAGGCCCATGGTGAAGCACAGCACGGCCACCACGACCAGCGGCCGGTGCGCATCGCGGACGTGCTCGGCGAGCAGGCCGAACACCAGCATGCCGACGCCCTCGAGCAGGAGGATGTTGGCGTAGCGCGAGCGGAGGCCGTTGACCCGGCCCCAGTTGAACACCAGCGCGCAGACGACCGCGCCCAGGATGAACATGGCCAGCGCGAGCAGGCCCGTGCCGACCAGACCCGGGGCGTGGAGGACCGCCGCGTCCGCCATGGACGCCACGATCCCCGTCATGTGGGACGTGTACGTGGCCACGGCGACGAAGCCCACGGAGTTGAGGATCCCCGCGATCGCGGTCAGCACCAGCGCCAGGTGGGTGTTGCGGCGCACGGTGCGCTCGGGGGCGCACAGGTTGAGCACCCCGCCACCCTACGACCGGACGCCGCCGTCGGCGCCGACGCGGGAGGCGCTGTCGTCGACGCCTCCCTCACCGTGCCCGGGCTCAGTAGCTGGAGTAGCCGTCCTCCGACAGGGTGTGCTTCTCGTCGCCGGTGATGGCGGGGTTGAACACCGAGATCAGGTGCATGTCCTCGGTGCCGCCGCGCAGGTCGTGCGGCTCGTGGTCCGGCAGGACGTAGATGACACCCGGCGTGATCTCGTGGACGGTGCCGTCCGGCTCCACCACGGAGCCGTTGCCCGCGATGCAGTAACAGGCCTCCTTGTGGTTGCGGTACTGGAGCTTCGAGGACGATCCGGCGCGCACGATCGTGTGGGCGACGGCGAAACCCATCTCGTCCTTCGCGGTGATGAGGCGTTCGGAGGTGCCTCCGCCCCACTCGACCTTCTCGACGTCGTTCCGGCTACGGGTGTACATGGCGTTCCTTTCGGCGAGCTCTGCGGGTCGGGCAAAGGGCCGTAGCCCTGGCTCCATCGTAGGGATGCCCGTCTCAGACCATAAGGGGCAACACGTGGGGGCTCATATGGGATGAAATAGTCCAGATCCACTATGATGTGCATCATACCCGGCATACGCTTCATCTTGACCCATGCGGGCCGGAGATGGAGGAGACGCGATGGCAACGCAGGCGAGGGATGGCCGGTTCTCCAATGAGGTGTTGCCCCAAGACGAGAGGCCTAGTCGTTTCGGTCCGGGGCTAATCATCGCCGCGTCCTTCATCGGGCCGGGGACCATCACAACCTCCATCGTTACCGGAGCCGAGCAGGGATTCGTCCTGGCCTGGGCTGTCGTCTTCTCAATTTTGGCCACCATCGTCTTGCAGGAGATGTCGGGACGGTTGGGCCTCGCGACCCGCATGAGTCTCGGACACGCTCTGCGCGAGGTGTTCTCCTCGGTGCCGGCACGACTTGTCATGGCGATCCTCGTCGTCGCGGCGATCGGCATCGGAGGGGCGTCCTACGCCGGTGGTGACACAGTCGGCACCGCCCTCGCCTTAACTAGTGTGACCGGACTCAGTCAGCCCGTGGTCGTCATCGGGATCGTCCTCACGATCGGCATTCTGCTCTGGACAGGCAGCTACAAACTGATCGAGCGGGTGCTGACCGTCATGGTCGGGTTATTGGGGCTGCTGTTCATCGTCACTGCAGTCCTAGTTCAGCCTCCGATCGGCGACCTCTTGATGGGCATGTTCATTCCCCGGCTGCCACCCGGCACGGCGTTGCTGGCGGTCGCACTGATCGGGACCACCGTGGTCCCTTACAACCTCTTCCTGCACGCGAGTTTGGTGCAGGAGAAATGGGGGCCGGGTCTGGATTCGCGGGAATCTCTCCGAGCGGCGAGAACGGACACGGCGGTGTCGATCTCCGTCGGAGGTGTAATCACTCTGGCCGTGATGGCGACGGCGTTCGGTGGGATGTACGTCAAGGGCATGCAGGCCGAGACCGGTCGGGACCTCGCCTCCGCCCTGGAACCCCTCCTCGGGGACGCGGCTGGCTGGGTGTTCGCGGCGGGCATGTTCGCGGCCGGGTTCACGTCCGCCGTAGCTGGCCCGCTCGGCGCGGCGTACGCGATTGCCGGCACACTGGGCCAGGACACCGATCTGCGCAGCGTCCCTGCTCGCATCGTGTGGGGCGCAGTCCTTGCGATCGGTGCCCTCATTGCCCTGACGGGAACGAATCCCACGGAGGTCATCGTCATCGCACAGGCGGCGAACGGGCTTCTCCTGCCCATCGTGGCCGTATTCCTGATGGTCGTGATGAACAGTCGTCGGCTGATGGGCTCGCATCGGAACGGCCCACTGGCCAACGCCCTGGGAGGGCTTGTCTGTCTTGTCGTCATCGGGCTCGCGGTTTACCAGCTGGGCGGGCTTGCCGGGCTGTGGGATTGAGGCCCGGCGATGACGCGCGCCGCCGAATGACGTCCCTTACCGACTGTCGTGAGCCGACGGCATGCGACTGAGTCATTCCTCCCGTCACCCGTTTCCTGAACGAAAGCGCTTCGACACGCCGCCGTTTCATCAACGAAAGACCTCGACACGCCCCGTCCGGCCCCTCCCGGTCGCCCTGTGACGCGGCCTACACGTGTGGGATACTGGCGGCACGCCGCATGCCCCGCGCGGGAGAGCGTCGGCGCGCGTCCTGCCCCGGCCGGCCGCGTGAGCAGGCCGCCGAAGGAGCAAACCCTCCCCGGGAATCTCTCAGGCATCCGTACCGCGTGGGGTCAGGCGCTCTGGAAAGCGTCTCACTCCGTCGCGCCCGCGTCCGGACCGAGACCACCGACGGTGCAAGCCGCCCACCCGGGCGTCGGAAACTCTCAGGTCCATGACAGAGCGGGGAGGAGCAGACCCACGCCGTGACCACGGCAGGATCCCCCCGGAGGTACCCCGTGACCAGCCCCCAGACCACCGAGAGCACGACCGCGCTGCCCCACGAGCGCGTCGAGCCCAAGGACACCGCCTCGGCCCCCTTCGTGGCCCGCCACATCGGCCCGCGCCCCGCGGACGTCGAGCACATGCTGCAGACCCTGGGCTACGACTCGCTCGAGGCCCTCGTGGACACCGCCGTCCCCGCCGGCATCCGCCAGCCGAAGCCCCTCGAGCTGCCCGCCCCGCTGACCGAGTCCGCGGTCCTGGAGCAGCTGCGCGAGATCGCCGGCCGCAACGTCATGAAGACCCAGATGATCGGGCAGGGCTTCTCGGACACCGTCACCCCGGGCGTCATCCTCCGCAAGGTGCTGGAGAACCCGGCCTGGTACACGGCCTACACGCCGTACCAGCCGGAGATCTCCCAGGGCCGCCTCGAGGCCCTCCTGAACTACCAGACGATGGTCCAGGACCTCACCGGCCTGGACATCGCCAACGCCTCTCTGCTGGACGAGGCCTCCGCCGCCGCCGAGGCCGTGCTCCTCATGCACCGCGCCAACCGCCGCAGGACCGACGGCGTCACCCTCCTCGACGCGGACCTCTTCCCGCAGACCCTCTCCGTGGTGCGCCTGCGCGCCGAGGCCGTGGGCATCGACGTGCGCGTGGCCGACCTCTCCGCAGGCATCCCGGAGGACGTCCGCGCCGAGGTCGAGGAGAAGGGCCTGTGCGGCGTCGTGCTGCAGCAGCCCGGCGACTCCGGCCGCATCCACGACCACGCCGCCGTCATCGCGCAGGCCAAGGAGGCCGGCGCCCTCGTGACCGTCGCGGCGGACATCCTCTCCCTCGCCCTGATCACCCCGCCCGGGGAGCAGGGCGCGGACATCGCCGTCGGCTCCACGCAGCGCTTCGGCGTGCCCCTGTTCTTCGGCGGCCCCCACGCCGCCTACATGGCCGTGAAGGAGGGCCTGCAGCGCAGCATGCCGGGCCGCCTCGTGGGCGTCTCCCACGACGACGCCGGCAAGCCCGCCTACCGCCTCGCCCTCCAGACGCGCGAACAGCACATCCGGCGCGAGAAGGCCACCTCCAACATCTGCACCGCCCAGGCGCTGCTCGCGATCGTCGCCTCGATGTACGCCGTCTACCACGGCCCCCAGGGCATCGCCCGCATCGCGCGCCACGCCCACGCCCAGGCCGTCCGCCTGGCGGAGGCGCTGCGGGCCGGTGGCGTCGAGGTCGCCGAGGAGCACTTCTTCGACACGGTCACCGTCCGCGTGCCCGGCCGGGCCGAGCAGGTCCTGCAGGCCGCCGAGGAGAACGGCGTGAACCTGCGCCTGGTGGACGCGGACACCCTGCGGATTGCCGCCGATGAGACCACCGTCGACGCCGACCTCGTGGCCGTCCTGACGGCGTTCGGCCTGGACGCGGGCTCCCTGCCGGCCTCCGCGCACGAGGGCGCCGTGGCCACCCCGGCCGTGCCGGAGTCGCTGCGCCGCTCCTCCGCGTTCATGACGCACCCGGTGTTCAACACCCACCACTCGGAGACGAAGATGCTGCGCTACCTGCGCCGCCTCTCCGGCTACGACCTGGCGCTGGACCGCACCATGATCCCGCTGGGCTCGTGCACCATGAAGCTCAACGCCACCGCGGAGATGGAGGCCATCTCCTGGCCCGAGTTCTGCTCCATCCACCCGTTCGCGCCCGACCACCAGACCGAGGGCTGGCGGTTCCTGATCGCGGACCTGGAGGCCAAGCTCGCCGAGATCACCGGCTACGCGGGCGTCTCGGTGGCCCCGAACGCCGGCTCGCAGGGTGAGTTCGCGGGCCTGTGGGCCATCCGCCAGTACCACCTGGCCCGCGGCGAGGGCGAGCGGGACATCTGCCTGATCCCGGCCTCCGCCCACGGCACCAACGCGGCCTCGGCCGTGCTGGCGGGGCTGAAGGTCGTCGTCGTCGCCACCGCCGACGACGGCACGATCGACGCCGCCGACCTGGACGCCAAGATCGCGGCGAACGAGGGCCGCATCGCGGCCATCATGATCACCTACCCCTCCACGCACGGCGTCTACGACGCCGACGTCAAGGAGGTCTGCGCCACGGTGCACGCCGCGGGCGGCCAGGTGTACATCGACGGCGCCAACCTCAACGCGCTCGTGGGCCTGGCCCAGCCGGGCGAGTTCGGCGGAGACGTCTCCCACCTGAACCTGCACAAGACGTTCTGCATCCCGCACGGCGGCGGGGGCCCGGGCGTGGGCCCCGTGGCGGTGGGCGAGCACCTGGTGCCGTACCTGCCCTCCCGCGAGGCCCTGATGACCGCGGCCCCGCACGGCTCGGCCGGCGTGCTGCCCATCTCCTGGGCCTACATCCACCTGATGGGCGCCGAGGGTCTGCGCTCCGCCACCGCGCACGCGCTGCTGGGCGCCAACTACATCTCCCGCCGCCTCGCGCCCCTCTACCCGACGCTGTACACGGGCAACGACGGCCTCGTGGCGCACGAGTGCATCCTCGACCTGCGCGAGCTCACGGCCCGCACGGGCGTGACCGCCGAGGACGTCTGCAAGCGCCTCATCGACTACGGGTTCCACGCCCCGACCCTGGCGTTCCCCGTGGCCGGCACGCTCATGGTGGAGCCCACCGAGTCCGAGGACCTCGAGGAGATCGAGCGGTTCATCGAGGCCATGGAGGCCATCCACGCCGAGATCACCGCCGTCACCCCGGAGACCGTGGCGGACTCCGTCCTGCGCCGCGCCCCGCACACCCTCAACGTCCTGATGGCCGACGAGTGGGATCGCCCCTACTCGCGCGCCCAGGCGGGCACGCCGGTGCCGGGCCTGCGTCTGGACAAGTACCTGCCGCCGGTGGGCCGCATCGACGGCGCCTACGGCGATCGCAACCTCGTGTGCTCGTGCCCGCCGCCCGAGGCGTTCGAGGGCGCCGTGGCCGACACCGCCGACGAGGACTGAGAGGATCACCCCCATGAGCGATTCGACGCGCAACTCCCCGCTGCACCCGGTCCACGAGGCCGCGGGCGCCACGTTCACGGACTTCGGCGGCTGGAACATGCCCCTGAAGTACGGCTCCGAGCTGGCCGAGCACAAGGCCGTGCGCACCTCCGCAGGCCTGTTCGACCTCTCCCACATGGGCGAGATCCGGGTCACCGGCCCGGAGGCCGGGGCCATGCTGGACCACGCCCTCTCGAGCGTGCTCTCCACGTTGAAGCCCGGCCGCGCCAAGTACGCCCTGTGCCTGACGGACGCCGGCACCATCCTCGACGACACGATCGTCTACCGGATGGACGACGGCGAGGCCGGCTCCGAGCCCGACTACCTGGTGGTGCCCAACGCTGGCAACATCGCCGCGGTCCACACCGCCCTGAACCAGCGGGCGTCGGGCTGGGACGCCGTCGTCGAGGACGAGTCCTCGACCACCGCCCTCGTGGCCGTGCAGGGCCCGCAGGCCGAGAGGATCCTCGCCCGGGCCATGCCGGAGGCCGCGGCGCAGCTGGCCGAGCTGAAGTACTACGGCCACCTGACCCTGACCGTGCCCACGGACGCCGGTGACGTCATCGCCGTCGTCGCCCGCACCGGCTACACCGGTGAGGACGGCTTCGAGCTGTTCCTGCCCGCCGCCTCCACCGCCGAGGCCGGCGACCGCGGCTCCGCCGTGTGGAACACGATGCTCTCGGCCGCGGACGAGGCGGGCGTGGAGCTGACGCTGTGCGGGCTCGCCTCGCGGGACTCGCTGCGCCTCGAGGCGGGCATGCCGCTCTACGGCAACGAGCTGGACACCGGGCACCAGCCGCACGCCTCTGGCGTCGGCTTCGCGGTGCCCGCGAGCAAGGAGGCCGACTTCGTCGGACGATCCGCGCTGGTCGGCAGGGACGACGTCGAGGAGGTCCTCGTGGGGCTGCAGGGCGCGGGTCGGCGTGCCGCCCGGCACGGTTACGCCGTGCTGGACGAGTCCGGCGAGCGGGTGGGCGAGGTGACCTCGGGCGCCCCCAGCCCGACCCTCGGACACCCCATCGCCCTGGCCCGTGTCCGCCGCGACGTGGCCGCCGAGGGCACGTCCCTGCAGGTGGACCTGCGCGGCCGCGGCGAGCCGTTCACCGTGGTGGCCACGCCGTTCTACCGCCGGGAGCGCTGAGCCCGACGCAGCCGTCCCTCGGCCCGCCGCTCGGCGGTCCCGGGGCCCTTCGCTAGACTCGGGCTCCGGGCCGTCGTCGCGGCCCCCCGTCCCGCCGTCCACCTGCAGGAAGTCCGCATGACTCACGTCGCCGCCCGTGCCCGGGTCCCCCTGAAGGGGCTGCTGGTCTTCCTCGCCGTCGCCGCCGTCCTGCTCCTGCTGGGCATCGTCACCGTCCTCCGCGGCGTGGCCGCCGACGCCGCCCGCGTGGACATCGTCACCGTGCTGGACGGCAACACCGTGGTGGTGAACCAAGGCGGCACCGAGCGGACCGTGGTCCTCGCCGGCGTCACGAGCGCGGGCCGCAACCCCGAGGGCCTCAAGGTCGGCCCCAACCTCTGCATGGGGGAGGAGTCCTACGCCTGGCTGCGTGATCGGCTCCCGCAGGGGGCGACCGCGAGCATGACCACCTCGGACGAGGGCGCGCCCGAGGGGATGGAGAGCGCGGTCATCTCGATCGGCGGCGGCACCGTCAACGTGGCCATGGCGGAGGCCGGCATGGCCGCCCCCACGGAGGTCGCCGTCGGCAAGCGCCTGGCGGAGGAGATCGCCCAGGCCAATCAGGAGGCCGTGGGTCGCGGCGTGGGGCTCTACGACATCGAGGAGCCCTGCACGTACCAGAACCGGCTCTACGAGGCCCAGTTCGCCCTGGAGCAGATCCCGGAGGACGCGGAGGCGTCCCTGACGAAGATCGACGAGCGAGCGGTGGAGTACGCGGCCGGCCTGGACCAGGTGCGCCTGGTGCAGCAGGAGATCCGGGCCCTCGACCCGGAGAACGGCACGTTCGCCGACCTCGCCTACGGGCCGGCCAAGGAGTCGCTCCTGGCCGAGGCGGACCCGGTGGTGGAGCACGGGATGCAAGTCCTGAAGGACCTCAACACGCGGCGCAACGAGATCGCGGCCCGTGGCTGACCCCGCCGCGCTCAGTCCAGGGCGAGGGTGACGAGCCCGAGCTGGGCCGCCCGGATGATCAGCTGGACGCGGTCGCGGACCTCCAGCTTGGCCATGATCCGCGTGAGGTTGGCCTTGACCGTGGACTCGGAGACGAAGAGGTTCGCGGCGATCTCCGGGTTCGACTGACCCCTGGCCAGCAGCCGCAGCACGCCCAGCTCCCGCTCGGTGAGGTCGGAGCCGTCGGGGCTGCCGGGCTGCACCGAGGTGGGGCCCACCGTCGGCCGGTCCCGCTCGATCGAGGCGAGCAGCTTGGTCGCCACGGCGGGGGAGAGCACGGACTCGCCGCGATGGACGGCCTGAATGGCGCCCAGGATGGCCGGCGGCTCCGCGTCCTTGAGGAGGTAGCCGCCCGCTCCGGCGCGCAGGGCCGGCACGAGGTAGTCCTCGGACGTGAACGTGGTGATCGCCAGGACCCGGATCGCGGGGTGGGTGTCCTTGATCCGGCGTGTGGCCTCCACCCCGTCCATCAGGGGCATCTGCATGTCCATCAGGACCACGTCCGGCTCGATGGCGGCGCACGCCTCCACGGCTTCGACGCCGTTGGCGACCACACCCACGCAGGTCATGCCGGGGGCAGAGTCGACGAGCACGCGGAGCGCGCCGCTCATGAGCGGCTGGTCGTCGGCGATCAGGATGCGCAGCTCTTCGGACACGCAGGTCAGCGTAACCGGTGCTGTGGCGCATGCCACCTTGTCGGCGTCGGGGCGAGGCCGGGGTGCCCGCCGGCCGTCATCTGCGCCATGCCGCGGCGCGGCCTGTGCGCGGCGTGCACCATTTGTGACGGGCGTCATACATACTGGGGCCATGAAGACTCGCGCTCTCCTCGCTTCCGCTCTCCTTCTCGCCTCCACCCTCGTCGGCGCTCCGGCCGCCGCCGCCTCGGCGGCCTCGGCCGAGGACGACGTCGTCACGACCCTGGGCCTCGGCAAAGGCACTGCGGAGTGGACGTGCCGCCACTTCGGCATCTGGTGCGACTGACCCCGGGGCGGTCCGCCCCCGATGCCTGATTCGAGCCCATCGACCCCCTCCGTCCGGAGCGGCGCGCCCTCCCGGGCGCGCCGCTCTTCGGCGTGGCGTCAGGCGCGCAGCCTGCGGTGGCGCGCGTTCTGGGCCGCGGCGCCGCTGAGCCGCGTCTATCTCGCCTTCGGGTCGGCCTTCCTGCTCGCCTCGACCGCGTCCGACATCGGTCTTTTTGGCCCGGGCCACGGCGCCATCCCGGTCCTGGACGGGATCGCCATCGCGTCGGCGACCAGCGCCTTCCTCGCCCAGTGGTGGCGCAGCACGGTGGGCTTCGCCCTGCTCCTGCCCGGGGCCGTCGCGACCGTCGTCGGCGGTTCCGAGGTGCTCTTCGCCGTCGTCGCGCCCGTGGTCCTCGGGGCCGTCGCGGCGACCGCCCGTTCCTGGGGGTTCGTCGTCACGGCCGCCGTCCTGGCACTGACCTGGGGCGTCGCCCAGCCGTTCGCGGTGGGTCAGTCGAACGCGACGTGGTTCATCCTGCTGCTCATGTCCATGGGCCTCGGCGGCGGGCTCTTCATCCGCGAGAGCTTGGCCCGGCGGGAGCGGGATCGCCGCCGGGTGTTCGAGGCGGAGGAGCGGGCCCGGCTGGCCGCCGAGGCCGAGCGTCGCTCCCTGGCCCGCGACCTGCACGACGTGGTCGCGCACAACCTCACGATCATCTCGATGCAGGCTCGGACGGCACGCTACCTCGGCGCCCCGGAGGCGGCTCAGGGCGTGCTGGACGTGGTGGGGGACTCCGCGAAGGACGCGCTGCGGGACCTGCGGCGCATGCTCTCCATCCTCCAGGAGGACGGGATCGTGGACCCGAGCGGTGAGCCGGGCGCCGCGGGGGGCGCGGACGGGGCGACGTCCGCGGATCCGGTGCTGTCCGTGGCCCAACTGGCCGAGGAGCTGCGCAGTCTCGGAATGACGGTGGAGACGGACGTCCGCTGCGACCAGAACGCGATGCCGATCTCCGTGCGCTCCACCCTGCACCGGGTGCTCCAGGAGGCCACCACGAACGTCGCCAAGCACGCCGGCGAGGGCGCGCGCGTGTGCATCGAACTCCGCGACGCGGGGCCGGACGTGGTGCTCGAGGTGGAGAACACCGTCACCGAGCGGTCCGGCCCGCCGCAGTGGAACTCCTCCGGTGTGGGCCTGAACTCCATGCGGGATCGCGTGGCCACCTTCGGCGGCACGATCGAGGCCGGGCCGGGGGGCTGGGGGTGGCGGGTGCGCGCGGTGCTCCCCAGGTCCGTCTGACGAGGCCGACGCCGTCGCAGCGGCGGACCAGACCCATGTGACCTGCATCACATCAGGGCCCGAAAGTCTGCACCTTCCGCCACTGTCGGGGGCGCCGTCGTCCCTCCTAGAGTGGGTCATGCCCCATTGAGACGGTGCACAGTGCGAATCACGAGCCGGGATACATGCCTGAGGGGATGCGGGCCCCGGACGCGGTTCCGAGAAGGACGATGGCCATCCGGCCATCGTCCTTTTCGTTGTCGGGCGTGCTCAGGCCGGCTCGGCGGGCGACGGCTCCGGGGTGACCGTGCGGACGAGGGGACGGGCCGCCGTCCGGCCCAGGGCCATGAGCACGGCGGCCGGGAAGCCGATCACCGGGATGAGCATCGGCAGGATGCCCGCAGCGCCCTGCGTGAGCACCACCAGGCCGTAGAGCATGCCGATCAGCGCGTATGCCAGCACGTGGACCCACTGGTTGAGCACGTGCCGGAACGCCCAGTTCACGAGCAGGCACAGCGGCAGCCCCACCACCAGCCCGGCGACCCCGACCACCGTCAGCAGCGGTGTCAGGCTGCCGAAGGCCTGCAGGCCCGGGACCACGGCCAGGATCGCCACCACGGCGGCCATCACGAGGTTGGGCAGCAGCCAGGCCACGAGGAACCCGTTCAGTCCCATGCGCAGCTGCGGGCGGGGGCCGGAACGGGCCGCGCGGCGACGGGCACGGGCGGCGGACGCGACCGGGGCGGGGGTGGTCATGGCGGGAACTCTCCGGGAGGGGGATCGACGACGTCGGGCGGGTCCCCACTGTAGTGGGCCGGGCTGGACGGGCCCCGGGAGAGTTCCCGGTCAGGCGCGCCGGTCGCCGTCCACGTGGAAGGCCAGGTCCTCGACGCCGGGGAAGGACTCGATCTCCTGGAACGCGTCCCAGGCGTCGCTGTCCGCCTCGGCGTCCGCGGGCAGGGTCACCGTCAGGGCGCCGATCTCCCCGTCGATCACCTGCAGGCGCAGCTCGAGCTCGTGTCCTCCGGCGGATCCGGAGGCGAAGCGGCCGCGGACGGGCCAGACGCAGTCGTTCGGCACCGCGCGCCGGACGTCGTCGTCGGTCTGGACGACGAGCGGCACCCAGTCCGGGACCTCGCCGGCTTCACGGATGGCCTCGGCCACCGATGCGACGGTGCGCGCGTGCGGCAGCTGGGAGCGCAGCGCCTCAGCCCCGGGCAGGTCCCGGCCCTCGGCCAGCGCCGGGTCGAGCAGGGTCTCGAGCAGCACGCGCACCTCGACCGGCAGCTCGGCGGTGGCCTCCGGCTCGACCTCGTCGACCGGGTCCTCGTCCAGGCCGGCGGGTCCGGTGACGGCGAGTTCGACGGCGTCGCGGCGGGTCCGGCGGGCGTCCTCGTTGGCCAGCAGCATCGCCAGGGAGGCCGCTGCGGCCAGCGCGACGCGCGGGGCGGGGACGCCGACCCGCTGGAGCCCGCGCACCAGGGCAGCGTCGATCCGGTCGTTCAGGCCGGTGGCACGCAGCGTGACCGCCGCGACCGCGCCGCCGACGGCCAGCCCGCCGAGCCCGCGCAGGGCACGCGCGGCGGGGGAGGGGGCCACCTCGCCGTCGGCGATCGCGGCGGTGTGGAGGGCGTTGGCGGTCTCGGCCGCGAGGACCGTGCCGCTGACGGCGGCCTCGAGCTCTGCGAGGGCCCGACGCTCGCGCCCTCGGCGGGCGTGCGGATCCAGCAGGGTGAGCCCGCCGACCGCGGCCGCCGCCGCCAGCCCGTAGAGCCGGCCGCCCGGGGCGAGGGCGCGCTGGCGCAGCGCGGGGAAGACGGCCTCGACGCCGTCGACGGGAACGGACGACGCCGAGTGGTGGACCTCGCCGGGGGCGGAAGGGGCGGGGGAGGGGAGCTTCATGCCCCCAGTGTGGCGCACCGCCCGGCTCAGGACGAGTCAGCGGCCCACGTGCGCGCTCAAGCGGAGCGCAGGCCGCCCTGCCACAGGGCGGCGAACGGCGTGCGGCCCTCCACCGCCTGCGCGATGCCGGCTCGCACGAACTCCTTGGCGCGGCGCGCGGCCTCGAGCGTGGTGGCACCCTTGGCCAACTCGGCGGTGACGGCGGCGGCGAGCGAGCAGCCCGCACCAGAGACGCCGGACTGGCCGATCTTCGGGGCGGAGAGCACCTCCACGGTGTCCCCGTCCACGAACACGTCCACGGCGTCCGGGCCGGGCAGGTGCATCCCGCCCTTGGCCAGGACGGCCGCGCCGGAGATCTCGTGGATGCGCCGAGCGGCCGCCGTCAGGTCCTCGACCGAGCGCACGGTCATGCCGGAGAGCTGCTCCGTCTCGAAGTGGTTCGGGGTGGTGAAGGTGGCCAGCGGCAGCAGCTCGGCCTTGAGCGCCTGGTCCGTGTCCAGGGCGTGGCCCGGCTCCTGGCCCTTGCAGATGAGCACGGGGTCCAGGACCACGTGGTCCCACTCGGCGCGGCGCAGGGCCGCGGCCGAGGTGCGGATGACCTCCGGGGAGCCCTGCATGCCCAGCTTCACGGTGCGCAGCCGCTCCGGGTAGTCGCCCTGGATGGCGTCGAGCTGCTGCTGGAGGATCTCGGTGGGCACGGGGAAGAAGCGGTGGTTCCAGTCGTCCTCCGGGTCGAAGGAGACGATGCAGGTCAGCGCCACGATGCCGAAGACGCCGAGTTCCTGGAACGTCTTGAGGTCGGCCTGGGCGCCGGCGCCGCCGGTGGCCTCGGACCCGGCGATGGTCAGGGCGAGCGCGGGGGCGGAGGCGGAGTGCTGGGGGGAGTGAGCGGTCTGGGGCATGCGCCCATGGTAGGACCGACCCCGGACGGGAAGCGCCCGACGGCCGGCGGTGTTCACCGGGGAACGAGGGTCCTCGGACCCGGAGCGTCCGCCCGGGCGCCCCGAGCGACCCGCGAAGGACGGGGACGGACGTGCTCGAGTTCCTCACCGGCACGGGCCTGGCCACCTCGGCCGGGCTCAACGCCTACATCCCCCTGCTCGCCCTGGGTCTGCTGGACCGGTTCACGGGGCTCGTCGACCTGCCCGCGGGGTGGACGTGGCTCTCCGCCGACGCCTCCCTCTGGATCCTCGGCGCCCTGCTCGCGCTCGAGCTCGTCGCGGACAAGATCCCCGGGGTGGACGCGGTCAACGACGTCGTCCAGACGGTCTTGGGAGCCGACACGGTCACGGTGGGGGCCGCCGCGCCCGTGCTCTCGGCGGCCGAGGACGTCTCGGCGGCCGGCCTCGTCGCGGCCGCGCTGTTCCTGCCGGTGCTGGTCGCCGTGCTGGTGGTCGCCGTCGTCGTGGGCCTGTGGCTGCTGGCCCGGCGGTTCCGCGCGCGGCGGACGCGAGGCCGTGCCGCGGCCGTGCCGGGTGGACCAGAATGGACGGCATGATCCTCATCAACCTGAAGTTCACCGTCCAGCCCGAGCGTGCCGACGAGTGGATGGACGCCGTCGCGAAGTACACCGCGGACGTGCGCTCCGAGCCCGGCAACCTGTTCTTCGAGTGGTACCGCCCGGTGGAAGGCGGCCCGAACGAGTACTTCCTGCTCGAGGGGTTCACGGACGAGGGTGCGCAGGCCCACGTCGCGTCCCCGCACTTCCAGGAGGGCCTGGACGCGATGCGCCCGCTGCTGGCGAGCACGCCCCAGATCATCTCCGAGCAGGTCGGTGCGGAGGGCTTCGGCCCGATGGGCGAGCTGCAGATCGACTGAGCCCGCCCCCGGCCGGAGGAGGCGACGGCGCCCGCGTCACGAGCGTGACGCAGGGCGCCGTCCCTGTATCCGGGGTCACACCCTGGCTACGGTGAGCGCATGAGCGCCGAGCAGAACAGCATCCAGACCCCCGGCTACCGCGCCGCCCACGTCCCCGCCGGCCAGGATCTCGGTCACCGCTGGTCCACCCGCGAGGCCGATCACGACGATCCGGCCGACCGCCGCGCCGTCCGCCAGATCGCCGAGCTCGCCTTCGCGTCCACGGCCGAGGCCGACCTCGTCGAGGCGCTCGCCGGCGGCGCGGAGGGCTGGCTGCCCCAGTACTCCCTCGTGGCCATGACCGCCGCGATCCCCGGCACGGACCTGCAGTCGGACCCGATGGGCTACGGCACCCTGGTCCGGGCCCACATCGACGACGCCGAGGTGCTCGCCCTCGCCCCGCACGGCGTCCTGCCCGAGCATCAGGGCGAGGGCGCCGGCACCGCGCTCGTCAACGCCCTGCTGCAGAAGGCGCAGGCCGACGGCGAGGAGGTCGTGGTGGTCTACGGCTGGCCCGAGTACTACGCGAAGTTCGGCTTCCACCGGGCCTCCGAGCACGGCGTGCACGCGGCCTTCGCCCGGCAGCCCGAGGCGCTGCAGGTCCTCACGCTCCAGGACGGGGCCGAGGTGCCGGCCGGCGAGTTCCGCTACCCGCCCGCGTTCGGGGCGGAGAACGCGCAGGTCGCCGGCCGCTGAGGGCGGGGCGTCAGCCCAGGAGTCGGCGCACGGCGGCGAGCGTTCGTTCGGCCTCGGCCGGCTCGGCCGTGAGCCGCGCGATGACCTCCGCGAGGTCCGCGCGCAGGCCGGCCTCGGCGTCGTCGGCCGGGGCGTGGAGCCACGCCCGCAGGGCGCGGTTGTGGACGGCCACCACGGCCGCCGCCAGCCCGACGGCGACCCCGCCGCGCGCAGGCGTGTCCGGCAGGGCCGAGGCGAGCCAGCCGGAGAACAGCTCCGTGTAGCGGTGCGAGGTGAGCAGCTCGCGTGTGCGCAGCGCCTGGGAGCCGCGCAGCAGGCGGGAGCGCGCCCGGGCCCGGCCCGGATCGGCGGTGTGATGCCGGAAGACCTGGAGGACCGCCTCCTCCAGGGCCTCCCGCACGCCGAGGGAGGTGCCGCGCAGGAAGTCGTCCAGGCGGGCGAGCAGCGCCGCGTGGTCGGCGAAGACCACCTCCTCCTTCCCGCCGAGGTGGCGGAAGAAGCTGGCCCGGCTCATGCCGGCCTGGCGGGCGAGCTGGTCGGCCGTGACGGCGTCGTAGCCCTCGCGGTCCAGCAGGTGGATCAGGGCGGTGAGGGTGTCCTCGGCGGGCGTCGTCATGCGGGCCATGGTGCCACGGGCGCGGAGAGGAGGTGAGACTGCGTCTGATTCTGTGAGATGGCGTGTCAGTCGGTGTAGGGTGATGACGGACACACCCATCTCTCCGACCCCGCCCGGGAGGCCACCATGACCGAGACCCTGCCCACCGTCGAGCCCGAGTACGACGTCGCCACGCCGCTGGACACCGACTTCTACCTCGCGCTCGCGGACGTCTCCGACGCCGAGAAGGACGTGTGGCGTCGGGCCCGCGCCTTCGCGCTCGAGCCGGACGTGCTGCCCCGGATCCGGGAGGCGTGGGACCGTCACGAGTACCCGCTCGACCTCGTGGCCCGCCTGGGCCAGGCCGACCTGCTGCGCGACGGCGTCCCCGTGGACGGGCTGCCCGACGTCTCCCGCGTGGCCGCGGGCCTGGCCATGATGGAGCTCTCGCGCCTGGACGGCTCAATCGCCACGATGACGGGCGTGCAGGGCGGTCTGGCCATGCGCTCGATCCAGCTGTGCGGCAGCGAGGAGCAGCGTGCCGAGCACCTGCCGGCCATGGCGCGCGGCGAGCTCTACGGCGCCTTCGCGCTCACGGAGCCGACCCACGGCTCCGACTCGGTCTCGCTGGAGACCCGCGCCGAGCGCGTCGACGGCGGCTGGCGGCTGCACGGGCACAAGAAGTGGATCGGCAACGGGGCCGCCGGCGGGGTGACCGTGGTGTGGGCGCGCAGCGCCGAGGACGAGAAGGTCCGCGGGTTCATCGTGCGCCAGGAGTCCGAGGGCTACACGGCCGAGGTCATCAAGGGCAAGGTCGCGCTGCGGGCCATCGACCAGGCCCACATCACCCTCGACGGCGTGTTCGTGCCCGACGCCGACGTCCTGCCCGAGGCCCGCTCCTTCAAGGACACCTCCCGCGTCCTCTTCGCCACGCGCGTGGGCGTCGCGTGGTCCGCCCTCGGGAAGGCCGTGGGCTGCTACGAGGCGGCGGTGCAGTACGCGGGGCAGCGCGTCCAGTTCGGCCGGCCGCTGGCCGCCGCACAGAGCGTGCAGACCCGCCTGGCCGAGATGCTCTCCCAGCTCACCCAGGTGCAGCTGCTCGTGCTGCGTGCGACCCGGCTCGAGGACGAGGGGCGGCTCACCGGGCCGATGGCGTCCATGGCCAAGTACTCGGCGACGCGCACCGCGCGGTCCATCGCCGCGAACGCGCGCGACCTGCTCGGTGGCAACGGCATCCTCATCCAGAACGAGGTGGCCCGCCACTTCGCGGACATCGAGGCGATCCACACCTACGAGGGCACCGAGACCGTGCAGGGGCTGATCATCGGCCGCGAGATCACGGGGGTCGGCGCGTTCGTGTGAGATGACGCGAGCGGGGGGCGGCGGCGTGAGCCAGAGATTTCTGCTGGTACGCACGCCCCCCCTGCCGCCGATTCGTCTGGCTCGGCGGCCGATTCATCTGGCTCACGCACGCAGAGGGAGCCGCAGGTGGGCGGCGAGGTCGCGCAGCAGGGCGTCGAGGCCCCGCTGGGTGAAGACGCTGGCGGTCACGCGCAGCACGATCCACCCCTCGGCCTGCATCCGGCGGTCGCGCTCGATGTCACGGCGCCACTGCTGCGGGTCCGTCCGGTGATGATCGCCCTCGTACTGCACGCAGACACGGGCCTCCCGCCACACCAGGTCTGGCCGGACGGTGGACCCGTCGCTCAGCATCAGCAGCGGGTTCACCTCCGGCTCCGGCACACCCGCGTCGGCCAGCGCCAGTCGCAGGAGTGTCTCGGCCCTCGAATCCGCGCCGTTCCTGAGCAGCGGCAGGGCCGCTCGCAGGGTCCGCGTCCCTCGCCGCCCACGGACCCGCAGCACCTCCGCCTCCAGATCACGCACGGTGCACCGTGGATGCTCGCCGGGGCGACGCCGGCCCGCCGGGCCGTCAGCCCGTTGCAGCAGGCTGTCCCCGGCGGCGACGACGTCGTCCAACGGCAGACCCAGCTGCGCCAGCGCCGCCCAGGTGGCGGCCGGCGTCGTGAGTCGCACCCCGGCACGCACCAGCACGGGGTCCTGCGGGTGCAGCTCATGCCCGACGACGCCGCTGCGGCGCGGCGCCCCGCCCTCGGCCCGCGTGCGCGCCAGATGGATGGGGCCGCGCTCCCACTGCCGCGGCAGCCACATCTCCCAGAGGCGAGCGGCGGTGGCGTGGGTGGCCGCGGTGCCGGGGTTCGTCCGCTGGAGGGCGCGGACGACGTCGGCCAGCGAGGGCTGACCCCCGGCGGTGTGCCGCAGCCCGTGGTGCGGGGCGTCGAACCGGGGGCCGCGCAGCTGCGAGGCCGTCAGGCCGGCCTGCAGCCCCGCGGCGACCGGGAAGACGGGGCTGAGGGCGGCGTCGTCGTGCGGAGGAGGGGCGACCATGCTGCCACCCTCTCCTTCCATGGGCGGACCCGGTGCCGCGACAGCGAGGGCCGTGGAGGGCGAGCCGGGTCGGCGGCCCTGTGCAGGAGCCGCTGAATCGTCTGGCTCACGTCTTCCACGCGTCCGAGCGGCGCTGAGCCAGACGAATCTGTCGTGATAGCCCCCTCAGAACAGCAGAAACGTCTGGCTCGCGCCGTCGCAGCGTGCTGGCGCGTGCCCGTCACAGCGTGCTGGCGTGTGCCGGCGCACCCAGCACCCCTCAGCCCTTCGGGGCGTAGTACCGGCCGAGGGTCTCTGCCTTGAGCTCCGCGAGCGTGCCGTCCTGCATGGCCGCGCGGATCCGGTCCACGAGCGAGACCGTGAACCGCTCGTTGTGGATGGAGAGGAGCGTGTGCGCCACCATCTCCTTCGCCTTGAACAGGTGCCGCAGGTACGCGCGGGAGTAGTGGGCGCACGTGTAGCAGTCGCACTCGGGGTCCAGCGGGCCGAAGTCGCGGCGGTACTTCGCCCCGGGCAGGTTGTAGCGCCCGTCGCGGGTGTAGAACGCGCCGGTGCGGGCCACACGGGTGGGGGAGACGCAGTCGAAGGTGTCGGCGCCGTTCTCGACGGCGGTGAACAGGTCATCGGGTTCGGAGATGCCCAGCAGGTGGCGCGGCTTGTCCTCGGGCAGCTCCTGCGCGCACCAGCCCACGATGGTCCCGAGGTTCTCCTTCTCCAGGGCCCCGCCGACGCCATAGCCGTCGAAGCCGGAGGTCACGCCGTCGAGCTCCCCCGCGGCCGGGAACTCGGCCCGCATCCCCGCGAGGTCGCGGCAGGCCTTGCGGCGCAGGTCCTCGTACTGGGCCCCCTGGATCACGCCGAACAGCGCCTGGTACGGCCGCGCCGCGCGGACCCCGGTGAGGCGGGCGTGCTCGTCGAGGCAGCGCTGGGCCCAGCGGCGGGTGCGCTCGAGCGCCTCCTCCTGGTAGCCGCGGGAGTTGTGCAGGGTGGTCAGCTCGTCGAAGGCGAACATGATGTCCGCGCCGAGGTTGTGCTGGATGCCCACGGACACCTCGGGGGTGAACCGGTGCCGGTCCCCGGTCAGGTGGGACTTGAACCAGACGCCGTCGTCGTCGACGTTGGCCAGGCGCTCCTTGCCGGGGGCGACGGCGTCGTCGGCGCCCTGCCCCTCGGGCGCGCCCGGGCCCTTCATGTCGATGACCTTCTTGAATCCCGAGCCGAGGCTCATCACCTGGAAGCCGCCCGAGTCCGTGAAGGTCGGCCCGGGCCAGTTCATGAACGCGCCGAGGCCGCCGGCCTCGTCCAGGAGGTCGTCACCGGGCTGCAGGTACAGGTGGTACGCGTTGGCCAGCAGCGCCTGCGCGCCGAGGTCCTTCATCGACTCCGGCAGCACCGCCTTGACCGTGGCCTGCGTGGCCACCGGGATGAACGCCGGGGTCTGGATCCGCCCGTGCGGCGTGGTGATGACGCCCGTGCGGCCCAGCGGGGCGCCGTCGTGCCCGGGGGTCTCCAGGCGGTGGGTCACCTCGAAGCCGAAGTGGTCCGGGTGCGCGGGAACGGCGGGGGGCTGCGGGGTGTCGGGCATGGGATCCAGGGTAGTGGGGGCGTCCAAGCGGGGAGGCGGGGTGGAGCGGCGTGGTCCCGAACGGGATGTCCCTGTCGGGAGTCCTCAGAGGCGAGTACACTGGACATCACGGGACGCGCTTCGGCGTCTTCCGTCCAACCGGACCCCCGCCTTCGAGCGGGGGTTTCGTGTGTCTGCGTTCAAGGGGTCCAGACGTAAGAGTGCTGACGGATCTTGTTCAGCGATCGGCCGATGGCGTTCATTCGGCGAACGGCATCGCGGTGGCGCTCAGTGACATGGCGGCGGCGCTGCTCGAAGTACGTCAGGACGTCCACGGCCTGCAGCAGGCGGCTCTGGTTCGAAGGGCCGAAGTACATCGTGTCCAACAGGTGGTCGAGTGCTCCGTCGGAGAGGCCCTGGACCGAGGCGGCTCGCATGCGTCGGTAGGTCAGACGGCTGTCATCGCGGAGGTGGTGGTCATCGGCGATCACCAGGAGGCCGTCCGCACGCAGGGACGTCCTCCGGTGCACGCGGTTCAAGAGCTGAGCGGACACCACGATGTGCGGTTTGGCGTCTTCCCATCCAGGCCGCTGACGCAGCCTGTCGACGTCGACACCCTGGAAGCCGAACCACGGGGTGTGCGCGGCGATGAGTTCGACGGCGCGTTGGCTGGCCCATGCGCGGACGCCGACGGGGGCGGCAGTCCAGTCGTCCTTGCCGTTAAACACCGCAGGCCATGGAACTCGAGCTGCTCCGGCACCGCCTGCGGGTGGTCGGCTCGGAGCTGTGCATGGAGCTGGTCCAGGTCCCTTGCCTGCCTGTCCCTCAATCAGTCGCTTCAGACTCTTTCCCACTTGTCGCTGAGAGCCGACCCTGGTGGTCGCGGGACCAGCGGTCGCCAGCGGCGTCGGTGAAGGTGAAGGCGGTCACCCGGAACCGTTCGGCGTTGGTCAGCGGCCGGGGGACCACGTCCAGTTCATCCGCCTGGACGCCGTAGCCCCACTCGTTCTTGCTCAGTTCGAAGTAGGTGCGTCCTGGAGGCAGCATGGCGGCGGTGAGATCGGGAACGGGATACTTCGACGCCACCGTGGCCCGTGCCCCGTAGACCGGGACCTGGGAGGAGTTCTCCACGGCGAGGAACCAGCGCCGCGTGGGTGGGGCGCCGAACTCGTCATTGATCCGGGCGGCGACGCACATCCACGCGGCGACCTGGCGTGCCTGTTCCTGCTTTTCGCGCAGGTCCTGCCGCTCGTCGCGGCCCTTCTCGATCTGGCGCAACCGCCACGACTCCACGGCGGACCATGCCGCGGCCAGGAGCGCCAACACGGAGACCACGAGGGCGATGACGTTCGCAGCGTCCATCAGAACATCTCCTCCTGCGCAGTGGAGAAGTCCCGCTTGATCGTCTTGGGAACCTTCCGTTCGGCCGGGGTCGGTTCGGGGAGTTCGTTCGCCGGGATCAGGTCTCCGGCGAGGATCTCGTCCAAGAGGTCTGCCTGGTCACCGCCCAGTGACACGGTCTCGGTCAGCACTCGGAGCAGATCGAGCAGCTCGTCGTTCCACTCGTCTGCCCACTCAGTGGGGCGGATACGGTCCAGCGGGGTGGCCGCCTTGCCGGCGGCGCGGCCGATGCCGGTGGCCGTCCTGGCGCCGAGCCACTTGTCCAGGATGTTCATGCCGGACACGGTGAAGGCCCTGACCTCCGGGCTCACGCCGGTGACGACGCCGTCCCCCACCGTCAGACGCTGGGTGGCAGGGTCGTAGGACACGGCCCGCGGGGAGGCAGGCAAGGCCGTCACGGGGGCTTCCCAACCCAGGCCAGGAATGCGGGGTACGCGGCCGGCGGGGCGGTCTACACCAGTGAACCGCTCCCCGTAGGTCTGCAGCCACAGCAGACGTTCACCCAGCTCCACGGCACGGGCGAACAGGGCCGGGTCGACCGTCAGCGGCACGTGGACGGGGCTGCCCTCCAGGGCTTCGTCGAACCGCTGGACGTAGGCGTCATGGCCGGCGATGCCCATGACGTAGGCGGCCAGGTCTTCCGGCGTGACCTCTCGGCCGTAGCGCTCCCCCAGCAGCGGGAGCAGCCCGCCGGTGACGTTGGGCTGGGCGGCTTCAGCGTCCCGGTAGAGCGGAATGACGTCCTTGCCACCACGGTTGTTGTAGTAGTGCAGATCCGGCACCGCCGTCGCCACGGTCACGGCGGGGCCACCGCTGATGCGGGCTGTCCTAGGGGAGACAAAGAACAGCTGGCGGTCCGACAGCGCTTGCCAGAGTGCGGGGCTGTCCGTCTTCGCCAACCGGGGGTCGTCGAAGGTCCACTGGCGGTCGAAGGAGCGCCACGCCACCCGTGTGATCGGCCGGTGCTCAGCGTCGGCGGGCAGCGCCGCCAAGGGGGTCAGGCCGCTCACGGCGGTGTGGATGGTGCGCCCAGAGTGGCCCGTCACATACTTCTCCGCACGGGCGTCCGCGGACGGGTCAGCCAACAGCTCTCGCCACCGCCGTTGCAAGGTGTCCTGATCCGGGGCCACGGGCCAGGCGCGGTTGTACTTGATCCCGGGCTGCTGCCAGGGGAAGAGGTCCGCCAGGGCGGGCATCGCCGCCCAGTCCTCCCCGCCGCTGGCCGGTGCCAAGGGGTCGCCCGCCCCACCGGGCAGGCACTCCCATGTGCCGTCGTCGGGATCCAACCGGGCCACCTCGTCCAGGGCCGCGAACTTCTCCGCGCGCGTGCCCCGGAAGCGCCGGTAGTACACGGACGCTTCCCGGGCGGCCTTGCCGGTGCGCACCAGAGTCACGATCGCCACCGGGGTCTGGATGTCGAAGACGTTCTCCTCCTGGCGTGCCCCGCGGCCCTCGCCGCCAAGGTCCATCACCCAGATCTCACTGGCCGTCCGACGGGCCAGATCGCGCAGACCCACAAAGGCCGGGCCGGTCAGCCACGAGGACGCCGTGATGAAGGAGATGATCGCCTGGTCCCCGGGGTCCTGCTGGAACGCCTTCCAGATGGCCCACCGCCAGAAATACACGTACAGGTTGTACAGCGAGGCCTGGGCGGAGAAGATCACTCCCTGCTCCTGGGCGGGGCCGATCACGTCGTCGAACAGCGCGTCCTCGCCGTCCCCGTGCTCCACCCAGCCGCCGGTGCCGGAGGTCACCCGGTCATAGGGCGGGTTGCCGATGGCCACGGTGATGCGCCGGTCCCGCTTGATCCGGCGGGCCGCCTCGGCGGCCTCGGCGAGGACTCGCGCGTCGCCGAACAACCCCTCCGCCATGCCCGCCGACGGGTCCTCCAGGGTGTCCGTCAGGTACACGCCGATCTCCTCCGCCTGGAAGGCGTGACCCTGAGCCTCAGCGAGCCGCTGGCCGATGCGCAGGTGCGCCACCGAGTATGGGCCGGGCAGCAGCTCGAAGGCCAGCAGGTTCTTCGTGAGGTTCTTGGCCACCTGGGCCACCCCCGCCGGGCCGCGTTCCTCCCGGGCCGCTGCCTCCGCGCGGTCGATGACCGCCAGCGGGTAGGTGCCGGAGCCCGTCGCGGGGTCCAGCGTCACCACCGAGGGGGCGCCGAAGCCCAGGGTCTGACCGAAACGTTCCCGCAGCAGCGCGTCCACCACGCGCACCTGGCACTGCACCACACTGATCGGCGTGTAGTAGACACCCGCGCGGTTACGGGCGGCCGGGTCGTAGCGCTGGAGGAAGTCCTCGTAGAACCACAGCCACGGCTCACCACGGGAGTCCGTGGAGCGCTCGATGGCGGCCACGTCCATGCTGGACACCAGCCGCATGATGGCCCCGACCTCCGGGGCGATGTACTCCATGAGCGCCGGGATGCCGATGATCGGTCCGAGGGACGCCGCCAGAACATTGCGGTGGGCCGTCTCCAGGGCGTGCTTGGCCTCCTCAAGCGTCACCACGCCGTCGGCGTTCCGGTCCGCTTGGCCGGAGAGACCGGCGATGGCCATGGAGTAGGCCACGACCTGGGCGACGTCGCCGGCGAACTGGGCGTCCGTGGTTGTGTGGTGCACCGTGTGGTCCCAGGCCGCCTTCGCCTCCCGCACCGAGCGGTAGTTGTTGGACAGGCCTTCCTGGAGGCGCTCTCGAAGGAAGCGGGCCAGCGGGGCCAGGCGGTCCGCGAGCTGGCTCACTCGGGTGATCGGCCGGGGCTGGGCCAGGGTGAACTGTTCCAGGACGGTGCGCAGGCGGTCCGCGTCCCAGCCTGCGACGCCGTCGACGGGCAGGAACGCGGTGTCCACAAGGGAGCCGGAGACATAGAGGGCGATCTCGTCTCCGTTCGAGACGAGCAGCGCGTCCAGCTGGGAGAGCAGGTCCCACTGGCCCTTCTCCCGGCCGCGCCACTTCTCTCCGATGACCGTGTGGCCGGGTGCCTTGAGTTCCACCCATCCGCAGGGGCGACCGTCGATCAGGGCGGCGAAGTCCGGGCGCACGCCGTCGAGCTGGGCCTCTCGCAGCAGGCTGAGGTCCCCAAGCCCGGTGACGAAGGAGAACGCGCGCAGGAACTCGGAGACCGGGACCGTCAGCTGCGCCTCCGGCTCGGCGGAGACCCCGCTCGTGGAGGCGAGCCGCACGTCACGGGCGTACGTCTCAGCGAGCTGGGCGAGGGGTGCGTCGATCATGTGTCCTGCCTTGCAGTGAAGAGGGTGGCGCGAGTCACTCTATCCAGACGGGGTGTGCTCGACTGGGCCGACACCGCGGAGGCCGGCCTCACCCCGCTCGTGGCGAGAAATCTGGTCGGGCTCGCCGGCGCCCTCGTCCTCCTCGCCGTCAGTCGCCGGGACACGCCCTCGGTCCGGCAGCCGGACCCGGCCGCCCCGGCTCAGCCCAGCACCTCCCGCGCCACCGCGCTCGCCACCACCAGGTCCTGCCAGGGCATGCCGGTGGTGACGAACAGGGCGGGCGCGCCCTCCCGACGATGCGCGGTCCCGGCCACGAGCTCGGCCAGCGTCACCGTGTCCTCGATCCCGGCCAGCGCGCCGGAGGCCACCGCGAGGGTGACGTCCCCGGCCTCGCGGGCGGCCGAGTCCCGCGACTCCACCGCCACGGTCGCGCGGCGGGCCAGGGCGTCGTCGGTCTCGCGGGCGTCCGTGGTGTGCGAGCCCATCGCCACGACCGTCGCGTGCTCCGGCACGAGCGTCCCGTCGAACAGCGGGGCCGTCGCGGCCGTGCACGTCACCACGACGTCCGCCTCCGCCACGGCCTCCGGGCCCGCGGCGCTCGCGGTCACGCCCAGCTCCGCTTCGATGCGCGCGGCCAGGGCGGCGGCCCGGTTGGCGTCGCGGCCCACCACGGACACCCGTTCCAGCCCGAACACGTCCTGGAAGGTGAGCGCGTGCTCCCACGCCTGCACGCCCGTGCCGACCACGACCAGGTGCCGGGGCGAGGCGTCCGCGAGCAGCCGCACCCCGAGCGCGGACACCGCGGAGGTGCGCAGGCCCGTCAGCTCGACGCCGTCCAGCACGGCCCGCGGTGCCTGGCCGGGGGTGCCCGGGGCGCCGAACAGCACGTAGACGCCCTGGATGACGGGCAGACCGCGCTCGGGGTTGTCCGGCGTGAGGGTGAGCAGCTTGGCGCCGACCTCGGTTCCGCGCGTCGAGGGCATCTGCAGCAGCTGCCCGGCGGCGGTGGGCACGCGGGTGCGGGGGGCGTCGGCCTCCGGGTCCAGGCCGGCGGCGAGAGCCGCCTCCAGCGCGTCGACGGCGGCGCTCGGGCTCAGGGCGTTGCGCACGGCGGGGCCGTCGATCCAGGGCAGGGAAGCGGTGGCGAGGAGTGTGTCCATGCGGCCACGCTACGGGGTGGGCCGGGCGGCTCAGCCGAACAGCGTGCGGAAGTTCGCCAGGATCCGGCGCGGGTGTTCGGGGTCGACGGCGGCCAGCCCCGCCACCGTGGGCTCGTACTCGCCCGGCGCGAAGTACCCGTGGTCGCGGTAGATCTCGAGGCGCTCGAGGATCCCGACCTGGTCCAGCTCCGGGTGGAACTGGGTGGCGTACTGGCGGGTGCCGAGCCGGAACATCTGCACGGGACAGTCGGCGCCCGCGGCGAGCAGCACCGCGCCGGGCGGCAGCGCGCTCATCGCCTCCTTGTGGCCGACGTACGCCGCGAACGTGCGCGGCACCCCGGCCAGCAACGGATCCGCGGCGCCCTCGTCGGTGAGCGTGACCTCGACGGGCGCGGCCGATTCGCCGTACGCGTTGTCCACGACGCCGCCGGCGTGCCGGCCCAGCGTGCCGACGCCGTAGCAGCAGCCGAGGAACGGCAGGTCGCGACGCCGGACGACGTCGAGCATCCGGGCCAGCTCCGCCTCCACGGCGCGCTGCACGGGGGACTTGGTCTCCTCGGGATCGGTGCCCGTGAACGGGCTGCCGGGCAGGATCACGGCGGCGACGTCCGCGAGCTCCGCCTCCCAATCCAGACCATGCGTGGCCGCGTCGGGGCGCTGCACGACGCGGTCGAGGCGCAGCACCCGCAGCCGGCCCTCCGGATAGCCGCCCAGGCGCTCGACGGCCTCGACCTCGGCAGCCGCGGCGTCGTCTTCGGGGCGCGTCTGGACGAGGAGGAACGGCCGCGGATGCGGGCTCGGGATGGCGCCGGTCGGGGTGGTCATCTCGGCAGACTAGCGGGGCATCGGGCCGGGATGGCGTGGCGTCGTCGTGGGGCGTCGTCGGGGGCGGGCCGCGGTCAGCGGTCGGCCCAGGGGCGGGCGTCGGAGGCCCACGGCAGGGGACGGACGCGTTCCTCGGGCAGCGGGTCCGCGGCCAGCCGGCCGTAGCGGTGCACGTCGAGCCGCCGCCCGCCCGCGCGGAGGCGGCCGCGCTGCGTGCCTTCGTGTCGGAGCCCGGCGGCCCGGGCGACGGCCCCCGCCGTCGGGCTGTCCGCCCGGTGGGCCAGTTCGATCCGCTCGAGGCCGCCCTCGGCCAGCTCGGCGTCCGTCACGGTGGTCGCCGCACGCGACATGATCGCGTCCCCGCGCCAGCCCTGATGCAGCCAGGCGGTGAGCGCGCCGGTGCCGTGCGCCTCGTCGCGCACGACGGCGACCAGGCCGATGAGCGTGTCCGTCCCGCGCTCCACCACGGCGACGGCGTCCGTCCCCTCCGCCTGGACCAGTCCGTCGACGTAGGCGCGGGCGGAGGCCTCGTCGGTGACCTCTGCGGGATCGGCCATGCCGACGGTGCCCGCGTGGAAGGCCGCCAGGACGGCGGGCGCGTCCGTGGCGCGGAGGAGGCGGAGCTGGGCGGGTGCGGAGCCGGTCATGCCGGGAGCATAGCCCCGACAGGGGCTGGAAAGTGAGGTGCGCCACACGAACCGCACCCCGGAGGGCGTGTCACCGGGGACGGGGCCGGCTCCCGACGCCCGTCCCGCGGCTGGGCCTCACCGGCGCGTGGCGGCCTTCGCCTCGAGCTCGTCGGCGAGGGTGCGCAGCGTGCCGAGCTCCCGGGCGATCCGGGAATCCAGGTCGGCGTCCGTGAGCGTCTCCGAGCCGCCGCGGGCGCGCAGGTAGAGCAGCTGGTCGAACCGGGCGCGGCGCCACTGATACTCGGCCTCGGCGTCGCGGGCCTGCAGGGCGCGGGAGATCTCCCGGTCGTAGAGCGGCGGCTCGTTGAGCTGGCGTTGGCGCACCTCGAGCACCCGGGCCGCCCGGCCCGGCTCGGAGGGGACCTCGTCCGCCTCGAGCAGGCGCCGGCCGAGGTTGGCGGCGGCGATGTGCTCGCCCTCCTCGCGCAGGATCAGCGACGCCAGGGACAGCGCGGCCTGGATGGACTTCCACCGCCCCACGGCCCCGTCCCACGGCAGGTTCGTCAGCAGGCCCAGGGTGGCGAGCGTGCCCTCGGTGTCCTCGTGCAGCAGGTAGAGCCGCTCGGCCATGCCGAACACGTCCTCCAGCTGGGAGCCGGAGCGCAGGTTCAACCCGTGCGAGAGCCGGGCCGCGGTGGCGGTCAGCTCGGTGTCCTCGAGGTGGCGCTTGCCGACGGCGACGATCCGCTCCTCGGGGGAGCCCGCGTCCACGGGGGAGAAGGTGGTGTCCGGGACGGCCCTGCGCTCCTCCGGGCGGTCCGTGCGGACCCGGATCACGGAGCCGTGGGCGATCTTGACCTCGCGGCCGCCCTCGAGGGTGGCGATCACGAGCGCGGGGGTGCCGAAGTCGTCCCGCATCACCCGGGTCGAGGCCACCGGCGGGGCGGGCTCGCCGCGGCGGGTCAGGAAGCTGTCCCCGGGCTGCACGTCCTGGGACTTCAGATGGCGGAGGTAGCCGCCGACGACCGGTGCCATGCTCAGCGCCCCCATCCCACGTGGGCGAGGGCCTGGCGCACCAGGTCCCCGCGGCCGCCGATGAACTCGGCCTGGATGTCCTCGCCGAGGGCCTCCTCGGGGGTGAGCCAGGTCAGCTCGAGCGCGTTCTGGCGCGGCTGGCACTCACCCGTCACCGGCACCACGTAGACCAGGGCCACGGCGTGCTGGCGGTCGTCCGTCAGCCCGGTCTCGGACGGCGCCGGGAAGTACTCGGCGACGGTGCAGGGGACCACCGACGGCGGCAGCTGCGGGAAGGCGAGCGGGCCGAGGTCCTTCTCCAGGTGGCGCATCAGCGCGGCGCGGATGGTCTCCCGATACTGGACACGGCCGGAGACGAACGTCCGCTGGAACGTACCGGTCTCGTCCGCCACGTAGAGCAGGCCGATCTCGGTGACGTAGCCGAGGGAGTCCAGCCGCACCGGGATGGCCTCCACATACACCATGGGCAGCCGGCGCCGGGCCTCGTAGAGGTCCTCGTCGGACAGCCAGCCCGGATTCGGGTCGGGGGTGCGCACGCTCATGGTTCTGTTCTACCGGAGTTCCGCGCCGGGGGCACACCGGGTCCCGCGTGTTCCGCTCACCACTTGGCTCGGAAGTACTGCCGGGCCATCGGCACCTGCTCCGAGGGGACGTCGAGCGCGAGGGCGGCCGCGGTCGGCCAGTTCGGGTTCGCCAGGGCGGCGCGGCCCACGCAGACGGCGTCGGCGCGGTCCTCGTCCACCACGGCCGCGACCTCCTCGGCGCCGGTCAGCGAGCCGACGGCGGACACCACGATCCCCTCGGTGCCCTCCTTCACGGCGGTGGCCAGCGGCACCTGATAGCCCGGGCCCTGGGGGCCCTCGTAGGTGTCGCCGATGCCCGCGGAGGACAGGTCGAACCAGTGCACGTGCCCCTGCAGCTCCTGCGCCAGGCGGACGGTCTCCTCGATGCTCCAGCCGCCCTCGATCCAGTCCGAGCCGGAGATGCGGATGCCGAGGACCTTGTCCGCGGGCCACACCTCGCGCACGGCCGCCACGACCTCCTTGAGGAAGCGGGTGCGGCCCTCGAAGTCCCCGCCGTACTCGTCGGTCCGGGTGTTGGTCAGCGGCGAGAGGAACTGGTGGATGAGGTAGCCGTGGGCGGCGTGCAGCTGCACGGCGCCGAAGCCGGCACGGTCGGCGCGCTCGGCGGCGTCGGCGAAGGCCTGGACGGTCTCCCGGATCTCGTCCACCCGCATCGCGTGGGTGCGGATCTCCATGGAGTTGGTGGCCACGCCGGAGGGGGAGAGGGTCTCCCAGGAGTCGGGGCCCTCGAGGATCGGCTGCCCGGCGGGCGCGCCCGGGTGCATGGGGACGGTGGAGGCCTTGGCGCCGGCGTGGCCGAGCTGGATGGCGGGCAGGGCGCCCTCGGAGGCGATGTACTCGGCGATCGGCGCCCACGCGTCCCGCTGCTCGTCGTTCCACAGGCCGGTGTCCCACGGGGAGATGCGCCCCTCGGGTGTGACGGCGGTGGCCTCGGCCACCACGATCCCGAAGCCGCCGGCCGCGCGGGCGCCCAGGTGCTGGAACTGCCAGCCGTGCGGGACGCCGTCGCGCGCCTCGCACGAGTACTGGCACATCGGCGGCAGGATCAGGCGATTGCGCACGCGCACGCCGTTGATCTCGATCGGTTCGAAGATCGCGGGCACGGCGGGGGCGTCGGTCTGCGGGGTGGCGGTCTGAGTCATGCGCCCCACCCTACGAGCGGGTCCGGACACGGGAGGGCACGCGTCCGCGGCGGGCGGAAGGGGCCCGGCCCGTGCGACGAGGGAAGTCGTCACCGTTGCTGCGGCCACCCCTACCCTGGGCCCATGCCCTCCTACCGTGCCCGCCTGCAGATCGGCGACCTCCTGCCCGGCCACCGGCCCGACGAGGTCATGGACCTGGCCGAGGCGGCCGTCCAGGCCTCGCACGTGCTCGCGGCCAAGGACATCGAGGTCGTGGCGCGCGTCCCGCGGATCGTGCTGCGCTTCACGGTGCACGGCTCGCACCGGGCCGGCGAGGACGCCGAGGCCGCCGAGGTGGCGCGGCGGATGGCGGAGGCGGTGTCCGGCGTCGCCGTGACGGGCCGGCTGGACGTGCTCCGGCGCGACGGCGGTCGGTGGGTCCCGGTGCCCGCTGGGCCCGGGCGCTGAACGGGGCCGGGCTCAGGCGCCGGCCGGGTGCGGCCGGCGGGCGGCGTCGCGCTCGATCTGGCGGGCCCAGGAGCGGCGCACGGCCGCGGCCGTGACCAGCAGGAGCGCCCCGAAGGCGGCCGCGAGACCCACCCATGCGCTCTGCTGCGCCCCGAGCGGGCTGGGCAGCAGGCGGGGCAGGGCGAGGCAGAGCAGGGTCCAGGCCATGCCCAGGGCCACACCCAGGCGGCCGCGCCCACCGAGCACGAGGCGCAGGGCCGCCAGCAGCAGGGCCATCAGCACCAGCAGGGCGAGCAGCTCGGTCGGGAACCAGTCGACGTGCACGCCCCAGGCGTGGAGGGCGGCGCCCACCGCAGTGGGCGCGCCGGCGAGGAGGGTGCCCAGCAGCACGCCGAGCGCGCCGTCCTCGGCCACCCGTGCGAGGCGGCGGGCCGCCGGGCGGGCGCCGAGCCGCCGGACCACACGGAGCATGAGGACCAGGGCGAGCAGCCACGGGACGACGTCGAGGCCCCCGGGGGCCAGGACGGCCAGGGGGAACCACAGCGCCAGCGCCAGCAGGGTCCCCGCGACCGCGCCCCGGATGCGGCGGTGCCGCGGCGACGCGCCCTGGCCAGGCCCCCACTGCCGGAGCACGTACATCCCGGTCAGCAGCCACAGCACCGGCCAGATCGCCGGGTGCAGCGGGGACAGCCCGAACACGCTCGCGCCGGGGCCGTGTCGGCCGTCGGCGGTGAGCGGGTACGCGCCGGCATCGAGGGCGCCGAGCCCCGGGACGCGGCCGGCCAGACCGAGGCCCCACGCACCGGAGAGCACGAACAGCGCCCACGCGACGGTCAGCAGCGTCTGGCCGCGCCGGTCCGCGCGGGTCGGTGAGCCGGCCGGCTCCTCGGGCGGGGCGGGGGTGTAGCCGGGGATCAGGGGAAGGGCGCCCGTGACCGGCCCCGCCGAGGAGTGGGCGGTGGCCTCGGCCTGGACTGCCTGCGCCTTCGTGGAGAGCCGCTGCCGCCGCCGCCACTCGGGCAGGGCCACCCGGGCCCGGGCGAACAGCTCCTCATCGGTGAGCCGCTCCTCCGGGTCGGACAGCAGCGGCCGGTCGGCGGCGGCCGGGAAGACCTCGGGGCCCTCGAGCTCGCGCGCAGCCCGGGCGAGCGCGCGGGACTCCCGCTCCTCGTGCTCGCGACGGCGGCGGGCGGCGTCCTCCGCCGCACGGCGCTCGGCCTCCCGGGCGCGGTCCTCGAGGAGCCGGGCCTGGGCGAGGGCGCGTTCGGCGTGCAGCACGGTGTGGGCGCGGACGCGGGCGGCCTGGCGACGACGTCGCTCGGCCTCGAGGCGGGCGGCCTCCTCCGCCTCCCGACGGCGCCGCTCGGCCTCCTCGGCCCGACGGCGCCGCTCGGCCTCGACGCGTTCGGCCTCGAGGCGACGGCGTTCGGCCTCGGCCGCCTGCCGACGGCGCTCCGCCTCCGCCTCCGCCTCGAGCCGCAGCCGCTCCCGCTCGGCGAGCGCGGCCTCCTCGCGGGCCCGCCGCTCCGCCTGCACGCGGGCGCGCTCGGCGGCGACCTCCGCCTCCCGGCGGCGCCGTTCCTCCCGCTCCCGGCGGCGGGCCTCCGCCTCGGCGGCGGCACGTGCCTTCTCCTCGGCCGCCACCCGACGGCGCCGCTCGGCTTCACGCCGACGGCGCTGCTTCTCCTCCTCGCGGCGGCGGCGGGCCACCCGC
>NZ_JBVFVY010000014.1:0-66279 GCF_055522295.1 Micrococcus sp. CS26 | reverse complement strand
CGCTGGCCCGCCCCGGCGCCCGCGTGGGACGGGCCGCCGCCCCGGAGCGTGCTCGCGCGGGGCAGCAGGCGCGCACGGACGGCGTCGGAGACCAGCCACGGCGCCGGCAGCGCCCGGGTGAGCTCGGCGAGCGGGTCGTAGCCGCGCCGTCGGAATCCGACCGCGCCGCCCGGGACCGGGACGAGCAGGGCGTGCCGCGCCCCGGGCAGGTCCGGCTCGAGGCGCGCCGCGGCGACGGTCCGGCAGAGGGCCTCGCCCAGCACGCCGCGCAGGTGCAGCGCGTGATGGTCCTTGAACGCGAGCACGGCGGCCGCCAGCGGGTCTGCGTAGCGACCGGCCGCCATCACCGGCAGGGGAGCGCCGCCGGGGCCCAAGGGCAGGGCCGGGGCGTCCTGCTCCGCCCGGAAGGGCAGGGACAGGGCGGCGGTCAGTCCCTCCGCGCAGGCCGGGCAGAGCCGGTGGCCCGGCGCCGCGCACACCGCGCACTCGGCGGGCAGGACCAGGTCGGCCAGGGCCCGACCGAGGGCGCCGAACGCCGACGCCGGGGACGGGGAGGACGGCGGGGAAGGCATGCGATGAGTCCACCGCACGCCACCGCCGTCCGGGCGCCGGGGCGGGCCGCTGTGCGGGACGGGGCGGCTGTGCAGGAATGGACGACGGGCGCCCGGCGCGGGCCCGGCTCAGTCCGGGAACGAGAGGTCGCGCACCCCGCGGTCGAGCTCCTGCGCCCGCCACGAGGAGCCCACCAGCAGGAACACGAACTCCTCCGTCTCCGCGTAATAGGCGCCGTCGTCGCCGGCGGAGATCCCCCGCAGACCGCCCAGCGGGTTGAGCTCCCGGACGGTGCCGTCGATCGAGACGATCCGCGGCACCACGCGCTCCTCCGGCTTCTCGGCGTACGCCGAGACGAGCAGGTTCGTGTCGCCGGCCCACTCCACCGAGTCCTCCGACCCGGAGGAGGGCAGCAGGATCGGCTCGGTCAGGGCGTTCGGCACCCCGTCCGAACCGCGCACGACGCCGGACACGCGCAGAGTGGTCCGCTGGCCGTCGTCGACGAGCATCGCGGCCCGGGCCCCGCTCCGGGACAACCGCAGGTCGACGATCCGCTCGCCGGGCCGCAGCCACGTGGCCGTCACGATGCGCTCCTGCCCGCCGGGCTGGGCCGAGACGGCGCGGATCCGCGAGGTCGTCCCCCGGTCGGCCGCCCACACCCAGCCCAGGAGGTCCAGCGACGGGACGGTGAGCCCGGTGCCGCGCAGCACCTCCCGCAGGGAGCCGTCCGTGCCGGCGACGTGGACCGCCGTCCGGTCACGGGTGACGAACGCGAAGCGGCTGCGGTCGCCGGACATCGTCGGGCGGACCGGATCGAGCGCGGTGACGTCCGGGGCGCCGCCCACCGGCGTGACGCTGGTCCCCTGCACGTAGACGAGTCCGCCCGTCGCCGTGTCGATGCCCACCTGGACCGAGCCGACGGCGGCGTCGGTCTGGACCGGGGCGGGGCCGTCGTCTCCCGACGTGGACAGCTGGGCGCCGGCGACGGTCACCTCGACCTCCTTGACCGACTGGAGGCCCGTCAGGGTCAGCTCCAGCTGCTCCCGCATGCGGTGCCGCCGGTCGGCGTCGGCCCCCTCGGCAGCCGCCTGGGTGAGGTCGACGTGGGCCACCCCGTCGTCGTCGACGGGCACCGTGGGCGCGGCCAGGTCGGTGCCGGTGCGCAGCGGGAAGGCCGTGTCCACCGCCCCGGCCAGATACGGTGCCGGCCCGCGCAGGAGCGCTCGCGTCACCGCGGTCACGGTGGTGCCCCGATTGACGAACCACCGCACGTCCGGCACGATATAGCGCTTCGCGGTGTCGTAGAAGGCGAGCTCGTGCGGGGCGAACAGCTGTCCGAACTGCGCCTGGGAGAGCAGCGTGCCGTTCTCCGTGGACGTGATCCGCATGCCCTGCGGCCGTTCCTGCACCGTGACGGCCCAGGCCCGCGTGGTCCCCGGCGGCGCGATGGTCCGCAGGCCGTACTCGTCGATCTCCGAGTCGACCTCGACCTGGATCTGGTAGTCCCCGGCGCCGTCGCCCCGGGTGATGCGCGGCTCCGCCGAGTACACGAGGGTGCGCTGCCCGGGCGTCCACTGGGTGGCCGCGGGCCCGTCGAGGAACTCGCGCGCCACCGCGTAGTCGTCCTGCGGGCTCGTGCCCGCGAGCAGGAAGCCCCGGATGGCCTCCTCCGCCGTGTCCGACTCGGCCGGTCCCGGCGGATGGAACTGCGGCGCGTCGGCGGCCGCGGTGGCCCCGTCGACCGGGTCCGCGCTGCGCACCTCGGAGCTCTGGGGGATCTGAGTGCAGCCGCTGAGGGCGAGCATCAGGGCGACGATCACCGCGACGACGGCGAGCCGCGGCGGGCGGGGCGGCTGCGGATCCACGGTGGTCATCGGGCCTCCTCGGCCGGGTCATCGCCGGTCGGGTCCCCGGGGGCCGACCCGTGGGCGGGATCCTCCGCAGGGACCACGCGCACCGGCCTGGTCGGTGCGGTCAGGGCCTGCTCGGCCTGGCGCGCGGACGGCGGGGCCGCCGTGGCGACGTCCGCGACCGTGCCGACGGCGTCGGCGTCCGCCTTCTGCGGGACGGGCCGGGACAGGTCATCGGCGTACCGGCGGTCCGCCGTGCTGTAGCGGGGCGGAATGGGCAGCACGGAGCGGCCGATCGGCTCGGGGGCCTCGGCGCCCTGCACGGCCGGGCGCGGCGCCCGCGGCAGGGTCACCATGAAGGTGGACCCCTCCCCCAGCTCGCCCCACGCCTCGAGCCGACCGCCGTGCAGCCGGGTGTCCTCGGTGGCGATCGCCAGACCCAGTCCGGACCCGCCGGTGGTGCGCTTGCGTGAGGGGTCGGCGCGCCAGAACCGGTCGAACACGCGCTGCACCTGCTCGGGGCTCATGCCGATGCCACGGTCCACGACGGCGAACGTGACGGCCTCCTCGTCGGCCGCCACGAGCACGTCCACCGGCCGGCCCTCGGCGTGCTCGATCGCGTTGTTCACCAGGTTGCGCAGGATCCGTTCGATCCGCCGCGGGTCGACGTGGGCGACGTGGCCGTCGGCGCGGTCCCGGTCCATGGGCACCATGTACACGGGCACGCCGATCTGATCGGCCAGCGGCTGAGAGGTGAGCACGACGTCGCGGGCCAGCTCGAGCATGTCCGTGGCCTCGAGGGCCGGGGTGGCGGCGCCGGCGTCGAACCGGGTGATCTCCAGCAGGTCCGCGAGCATGGCCTGGAAGCGGTCCACCTGGTGGTAGAGCAGCTCGGTCGAGCGTCGGCTGACCGGGTCGAAGTCCTCGCGTGAGCCGTACAGCACGTCGGCCGCCATCCGCACGGTCGTCAGCGGCGTGCGCAGCTCATGGGAGACGTCCGAGACGAACCGCTGCTGCATCTGGGACAGCTGCGCGAGCTGGCCGATCTGGTCCTGGATGCTGTCCGCCATCCGGTTGAAGGACATGCCCAGGCGGGCCATCTCGTCCTCACCGTCGACCGGCATCCGCACGGCCAGGTTGCCGCTCGAGAGGGACTCGGCCGCCCGGGCCGCCTGCTGCACGGGCAGGGTCACACGCCGCGAGACCCACCACGAGACCAGCACGTTGATCACCAGGAAGCCGACGCCGAACACCAGCAGCACCCTGAGCACCGAGTCGAGCGAGCTCTGGACGTCCGCGAGGTCGTAGACGAGGTAGAGCCCGTAGGTGGCACCCGGGGGCAGCACCACCTGGGCGCCGAACACGAGGCCGGGCCGGGTGCCGCCGCCGGGGTCCGGCAGCGCCACGCTCGCGTCGTACACGCCCGGCCCGGAGGCGACCGCGTCCTGCAGCTCCTGGGGGATCACCGCGGGATCGAGACCGGCGGAGGAGATCGTCCCCACGTACGCGGACTCGGAGCCCGGCAGCGGGGCGAGGTGGTAGCGGCGGCGGATCGTCGTGCCCGAGTCCCCCTCGAGGGCACGCAGGGTCTGGGTCACCAGCACGTCCGTGCTCTGCGCGTCCGTGGCGGTGGTCTGCGCGAACGTCTCGCGCACCTGACTCAGGCCACGGCGGGCCTCGGCCTGGACCTGCTCGTAGCGGGCCTCGAAGAGGGCCTGGGTGATCTGCTGCGTCAGGAACGCGGCGACCACGAGGCCCGCGAGGATCGAGAGCAGGGCCGCGAGCACCGCCGTGCGCAGCCGCAGGGACCGACGCCACCGGCGGCGCAGCGCACGCCACGCGGGGCCGGGGACCCACGACCGTGGGCGGCCGGCGGCGGGCTCGACCGGCTCGGCGCCGGGCTCGGCCGCCGGGGCCGCGCTCAGACCCGGGCCGGACACCGTCATGCCCTCAGCCCTGGCCGGCCTTGTACCCGACGCCGCGGACGGTCAGCACGACGCACGGGTTCTCGGGATCCGGCTCGACCTTCGAGCGCAGGCGCTGGACGTGGACGTTCACGAGCCGGGTGTCGGCCTGGTGCCGGTACCCCCAGACCTCCTCCAGCAGCATCTCGCGGGTGAAGACGTGGCGCGGCCGCCGGGCGAGGGCCACGAGGAGGTCGAACTCCAGCGGGGTGAGGGCGATGCCGACGCCGCCGCGGGTGACCTCGTGGCCCGCCACGTCGATCTCGAGGTCCCCGATGTGCAGGACCTCCGCCGGCTTGGCCTCCCCCTCACGCAGGCGGGCCCGGACGCGGGCCACGAGCTCGGCCGGCTTGAACGGCTTGGGCACGTAGTCGTCCGCACCCGACTCGAGGCCGCGCACGACGTCCGCCGTGTCCGACTTGGCCGTGAGCATCACGATCGGCACGTCCGACTCGTCTCGGATGAGCCTGCAGACCTCGATGCCGTCGATGCCGGGGAGCATGAGGTCCAGCAGCACGAGATCGGGACGCTCGCGGTGGAACGCGGGCAGTGCGGAGGTGCCGTCCGCGGCGAACGCCGGCTCGAAGCCGTCGTTGCGCAGGACGATGCCGATCATCTCGGCCAGCGCCTCGTCGTCGTCCACCACCAGGATCTTGGCCTTGCCCATCCTGACCTCCTCGTCAGCGCTCCCCCCGGCGCCGCAGGCGGGACCGGCCCCGGGCACAGGAAATTTTCAGGATCAGCCCGATGATACCCGCCGGGCGGGCCCGTCCACGGCCGACGACGCCGGAGGTCGTCCCGGTCCGTCGGGGCGCCGGCTCAGCCGCGCAGCTCGGCGAGCCGCGCGGCCAGCTCCTCCGCGTCCCGCCGCAGAGTGCGGAGCACGGCGGGGTCGTGCGGCCCCGCCGCCGTGAGGCCGACGTCGCCCACCCGTCCGGGGTCCACCCCCAGCCGTTCCCACGTGCGGACGACCTCGACCGGGCGCACGCCCGGCTCGGGGGCCAGGGTCAGCCCGCGCCCGATGTCGGCCCAGCCGGCCGCCGCCTCCCACGCCTCGCGGGTGCCGGGCGTGCCGTCCGCGCCGTCGTCGAGGGCGCCCACGCCCACCACGAGGGAGACCGGGGCCGGGGCGGGCGCGTCCGCGGCTGCGTCGGGCCTGGGCAGGGACTCTCCCGTCAGCGCCGCCAGCGCGGCGGGCCCGGGCAGCTCGGCCCCCGGGGAGGCGGCGCGGCGGCCCGGTGCGAGCCACACCCGGGCGACGTCGGGCAGGGCGGTGAGCCCGTCGAGGGCGGCGCGCCACAGCCCGCGGGCCTCCTCGCGCGGCAGCGACCGGACGGTGCGGTACCCGCTCGCGGTGGGCAGGGTCCCGGCGAGGACGGCCGCCGCCCACGGCTCGTCGACGACGACGCCGAGGCGTCCCGCGCCGGTGGCCCTCCGGAGGCGGGGCAGGGCGTCCTGCAGTCCCTCGAGATAGGACTCGGCGACGTCGCGGCGCGCGCCGTGGTCGCCGAGGACGCGCTCTCCCCCGGGCAGCCAGAGGCCGGCGAGCAGGCTGAGCGGGCCGCGCACCCGCACGGCCAGACGTTCGACGACGGCGCCCTCGGCCCCCGCGGTGTCCGCCCAGCGGTGTGCGTCCTCGCGCCAGAGGGAAGCGGCGCGGCGTCGGTCGCGGCCGGAGCCGGCGGCCCCGGGCGGGCTGACCCGCCAGCCGTGCGGCTGCAGGTCGACGGCCAGCTCCTGCAGGAGGGCGGCCGAGCGGCCGGTGGCGTCGGCGCCGGGTCCGCGATCGGGCAGCTCGGGAAGCACCGGCCAGTGGTCCGCGCCGAGCTCGCCGAGCGTGACGCGCTGCGCCTCGGCGACGTCGGTGCCGCGCCACGGCGTGCCGCCGAGGGCGACGGGGCCGGTGGCGCCGTCGTCGTGGGCGGCCTCAGTCATCCGCGTCCCCGGAGCCCGCCCCCGGCTCCGCCTCGGCGTCCGGCCGGCCCTCGGCCGCCAGCGCGCGGTGGTGGCGGATGACCTCGGCGATGATGAAGTTCAGGAACTTCTCGGCGAACGCGGGCTCGAGGTCCGCCTCGAGCGCGAGCCGGTGCAGCCGCGCGATCTGGGCGGCCTCACGCCCGGGGTCCGAGGGCGGCAGGTCGTGCCGGGCCTTCAGCGCGCCGACCCGCTGCGTGAACTTGAACCGCTCGGCGAGCAGGTAGACGAGCGAGGCGTCGATGTTGTCGATGCTGCCGCGGATCGCGAAGAGCTCGTCGAGGACCGCCGGGTCCGCGGTGCCGGGCAGCGAGCTGGCGTGGGGGTCGTAGTCCGGGCTCATGGCCGAAGCCTACGCATCCGCGGGGGCCGACAGCCGGGCATTGCGGGCGGTGTCGATGGTGGCCTGGCCGAGCACGCGGGTGCCCCGGTACAGGACGGCCGTCTGACCGGGAGCCACGCCGCGCAGGGGGCGCCCCGGCTCGATCTCCCACCCCGGATGCCCCGCCGCGTCGGCGCGCTGGCGGGCGCGGGCCTCGACGATCTCGCCGTGGGCCCGGAACTGCAGCGCACAGTCGAACCAGGCGCCCGTGCGGGCTTCGGGCACCGGGGCGCCGGCCCAGGACGGGCGGATGCCGGTGATGCGGTCGACGTCGAGCAGCTCGCGCCCGCCGACGACCACGGTGTTCTCCTTCGGCCGCACCTCGAGCACGAACCGGGGCTTGCCGTCGGGCGCGGGACGGCCGATGGCCAGGCCCTTGCGCTGGCCGACCGTGAACGCCTGGGCGCCCGCGTGGGTGCCGAGCTCCCGCCCCTTCGGGTCCACGATGGGGCCGGGGGCCAGGTCGATGCGCTCGGCCAGCCAGCCGCGGGTGTCGCCGTCGGGGATGAAGCAGATGTCGTGGGAGTCCGGCTTCGCCGCCACGGACAGGCCGCGCTCGGCCGCCTCGGCGCGCACGAGCTCCTTGGACGGCGTGTCCGCGAGCGGGAAGAGGCAGTGGGCGAGCTGATCCGCGGTCAGCACGCCGAGCACGTAGGACTGGTCCTTCGCGTCGTCCGCGGCGCGGTGCAGCTCCAGCGAGCCGTCCGGACCGGGCCGCACGGCGGCGTAGTGGCCGGTGCAGACGGCGTCGAAGCCCAGCTCGAGGGCGCGCTCGAGCAGCGCCGCGAACTTGATGCGCTCGTTGCAGCGCATGCACGGGTTGGGCGTGCGGCCGGCCTCGTACTCGGCCACGAAGTCGTCCACGACGTCCTCCGCGAACCGCTCGGAGAAGTCCCACGTGTAGAAGGGGATGCCGAGCCGCTCGCACGCGCGCCACGCATCCGAGGCGTCCTCGATGGTGCAGCAGCCGCGCGAGCCGGTGCGCAGGGTGCCGGGCATGCGGGACAGGGCCAGGTGGACGCCGACGACGTCGTGCCCGGCGTCCACGGCACGCGCCGCGGCGACGGCGGAGTCGACTCCCCCGGACATGGCGGCCAGGACCTTCACGGGCGGACTCCTCTCTCGACGACGGACGGGCGCTCCAGTCTAGACGCCCGGCCCCAGCAGCGTCCGCAGCGCGTCGATGAGCGCGGCCGTCTCGGCCGGCGTCGTCGTCCGGCCGAGGGTGAACCGCTGGGTGGCCCGTGCGTCGGCCTCCGTCCGCCCCGGCAGGGCCGCGACCACGTGCGACGGCTCGGCCACCCCGGCGGTGCACGCCGACCCGGACGAGGTGTCCAGTCCGGCCATGTCGAAGGAGAACAGCAGCGCGTCCGCCGTCCGGCCCGGCACGGTGATGTGGACGTTGCCGGGCAGTCGGCGCGTCCCCGGCGGCAGCGCCTGCCCCGTCGCCGGGTCGAGGTCCCGCGGCCCGGTCAGGCGCACCCCGTCCAGGGCGTCGACGGCGGCGATCACCTCGTCCCGCAGCCCGCCCAGGCGGGCGGCCTCGGCGGGCTGCTCCGCGACGGCCTCCGCGACGGCGGCCGCCAGCGCGGCGGCCAGGGCCACCGAGACCGTGCCCGAGCGCAGGCGGCGTTCCTGGCCCCCGCCGTGCAGCACGGCCTCCAGCGCGACGTCGCGGCGCACCAGCAGCGCGCCGACCCCGACCGGGGCGCCGACCTTGTGGCCCGAGACGGCCAGGGTCGCGGCCCGGGACGCCGCGAAGTCCACGGGCACCGCGCCGACGGCCTGGACGGCGTCGGTGTGCAGCGGGACCCCGTGTCCGGCCGCGAGCCGGGCGGCCTCGGCCACAGGCTGGACCGTGCCGATCTCGTTGTTGGCCCACATCAGCGTGGCCAGGGCGGTCTGCTCGGGCGCGGCCGCCAGCGCGGCCTCCCATGCGGCGAGGTCGACCCGCCCGTCGTCGTCGACCGGGACGAGCACCGGCTCGGCGCCCTCGTGCGCGGCGAGCCAGTCCACCACGTCGAGCACCGCGTGGTGCTCGATGCCGGTCAGCACGATCCGGGTGCGCTCCGGCGCGGCCGCGCGGCGGGCCCGGTACAGCCCCTGGACGGCGAGGTTGTCCGCCTCGGTGCCCCCGGACGTGAGGATCACCTCGGTGGGGTGCGCCCCGAGCGCCGCGGCGATGCGCTCCCGCGCCTCCTCGAGTCGCAACTTGGCCCGGCGGCCGGAGGCGTGGAGGGAGGCCGGGTTGCCGGGCAGTGCGGCCGCCTCGGCCAGGGCCGCGAGCGCGGTGGGGCGCACCGTCGTGGTGGCGGCGTGGTCCAGGTGCACGCGGTCCGGGGTGGTCACCCGGCCAGTCTAGGAGCCGCGCCGGATGTGCACCGGCTCAGTCTCGGGCGAGGAACCGCTCGACGTCACGGGTCGGGCCCAAAAGGAGGATCGTGTCCTCGGGCTCGAGGACGTAGTGACTCGGCGGGTAGAGCCACGTGTCGCGGCTGCGGACGGCGACCACGCGTATGCCCCGCTCCCCCGCGAGTCCGGTGGCTCGCAGGTCCCTGCCCAGCAGGCGCGACGGCGGCGTGGCCCGGACCATGGCCAGGCCCGGCTCGACCTCGACGAAGTCCTGGAAGGACGTGCTGACCAGGTGCGCCACGCGGCGGCCCATGTCCCGCTCCGGGTGGACCACGTGCTCCACGCCGAGCTGACGCAGGATCTCGCCGTGGCGGTCGTCATTGGCCTTGGCCCAGAGCTGGTGCGTCCCGAACCGCCGCATCAGCGAGACGGTGAGGATCGAGTCCGCGAGGTCGCCGCCGATGGCGACGACGACGTGGTCCATCTCGTGGACCGAGAGCTGGCGCATCGCCTCCTCGTCCGTGCTGTCCGCGCGGACGACGTGGGTCAGCCGGCCGTTGAGCGCCTGGACGGCCTCGGCATCGGCGTCGACCCCCAGCACGTGGCAGTCGGACTCCATGAGCTCGCGGGCGACCCCGGAGCCGAACCGGCCGAGCCCGAGGACGGCCACGGTGGGGCGGTCGCCCCGGCGGGGGGCGAACAGGGAACGGGTGAGATCAGCCAATGAGGGGCCTCTCCTTCGGGTACTCGAAGTGGCGGGTGCGGTCGGTCAGGGCCAGGCTGCCGGCGACGGTGGCGGGGCCGATGCGGCCGACGAACATGAGGAGCATGAGGATGCCCTGCGCGGCCGGCGGCAGCTGGGCGGTGATGCCGGTGGACAGGCCCACCGTGCTGAACGCGGACACGCACTCGAACAGGATCTGGTCGGTCGTGAACGAGGACAGGCCCATGAGCGCCATCGTGGCGACGGCGATCGCGGTCGCGGAGAGCATGATCACGGTGATCGCCTCGCGGTGCGTGGTCCGGGAGAGCCGGCGGCCGAACGCATGGACGGCGCCCTCCCCCCGGATCTCCGCGAGCACGATGAACAGCAGGACGCTCGCCGTCGTGATCTTCACGCCCGAGGCGGTGCCGGCGGGGCCGCCGCCGATGAACATGAGCACGTCGGTGGCGAAGAGCGTCACGGGGTGCATCTGCCCGTAGTCCAGGGTGTTGAAGCCGGCGGTACGGGTCGTGACGGACTGGAAGAACGCCGCGAGCACGCGCGAGGCCGGGTCCAGACCGCCCAGGGTCCGCGGGTTGGACCACTCGAGGACGAGGTACATGAGCGTGCCGCCCACCAGCAGCACCGCGGTGCCCACGAGCACGAGCCGGACCGTGAGGTTCCACCGCTCGGGTCGGCGCAGGTCTCGCCGCAGGGTCAGCACGACCGGCAGGCCCAGGCCGCCCAAGATGATCGCCGCCGCGATCGGCAGGCAGATGAACGGGTCCGAGACGAAGCCCATGAGGTTGTCGCTGAACAGCGCGAACCCGGCGTTGTTGAATGCGGAGACCGCGTGGAAGACCCCCTGCCACAGTGCCTGGCCCGGGGACATCCCCGCGCCCAGCCAGAAGCGCAGGCTCAGCAGCAGCGCCACCGAGGCCTCGACGGCCGTGGAGTACAGGATCAGGGCCCGCAGCACCCGGGGCAGGTCCCCGATCCCCTCGGCCCGGGTGGAGGCCGCGGCGTCGAGGCGCTGGGTGAGGCCGAGCCGCCGGAGGATCACCAGCCCCAGCAGCGACGTGAACGTCATGACGCCCAGGCCACCGAGCTTGATGAGGGCGAGGATCACGACCTGGCCCAGGGGTGTCCAGAACGTCTGGGTGTCCACGACGCCGAGGCCCGTCACCGTGGTGGCGCTGGTCGCCGTGAACGCGGCCTCCAACGGGGTGGGCGCGCGGCCCTGATACGAGGCGGGCAGCAGCAGTGCGCCGGTGCCCGTCACGATGGCGACGAGGAAGGACCCGACCACGAGCTGGGTCGGACGGATGCGGGGCCGGCGCGGGCCGACCCGCGGCGACGAGGTGGATGCCACGGGAGGGAAACATAGTCCTCCGGGGGCGCACTGTCACTGTGCGGCGCCGGTGGTTGAATGGCCGGGTGCCGACCCCCTCCGTCCCCCTCGTCCACCCGGTGCACCGGTTCGCCCACCAGGAGATCGACTTCCGCCGCCGGATCGTCACGATGGCCGTGGTCAACCGCACCCCGGACTCCTTCTACGACGACGGCGCCGGCGCCGTCCTGGAGGACGCCCTCGCCCAGGCCCACGCCGCGGCGGACGCCGGAGCCGAGTGGGTCGACGTCGGCGGCGTGCCGTTCGCGCCCGGGACTGAGCTCGACCCGGCCGAGGAGGCGGCGCGGGTGGTCCCCCTGATCGCGGCCCTGCGGAGCGGGGACGGAGCCGGGTCCTCCGAGGCGTCGCGCCGGCTGATCCTCTCGGCGGACACGTTCCAGCCGGCCGTGGCCGAGGCGGCCCTGGCCGCGGGGGCGGACGTCGTCAACGACACCACGGGGCTGTTCCACGCGGACCTGGGCCGGGTGGTGGCCGCCGCGGGCGCGCACCTCGTGGTCACCCACTCCCTCGCCCACGTGCACGGACCCCGGGCCGTGGTCCCCCGGCCGACCTACGGCGACGTCGTCACGGAGGTCCGCGACCACCTGCGGCGCACCGTCGACCGGGCCGTGGCGCTCGGCGTCCCCGAGGAGAGGATCATCGTGGACCCCGGCCACGATCTGAACAAGAACACCCGGCACACCCTCGAGATCACGCGGCGGCTGGACGAGATCGCCGCCCTGGGGCTGCCCGTGCTGGCCGCGGTCTCGAACAAGGACTTCATCGGCGAGAGCCTGGACCGGCACCGGCACGAGCGCCTGCCCGGCTCGCTGGCCGCGGCCGCGGCCTGCGTGTACGGCGGCGCCCGGATCCTGCGCATGCACGACGCCGACGCCTCCGTCTCGGCGGCCCGCATGCTCGAGTGCGTGTTCGGGTGGCGTCAGCCGGCGCGCCTGGTCCACAACATGGGCGCGGAGAACCCGCCGCCGGACCGCAGCACCCTGGCCGAACACCGCGCCCACCGCGGGGGGCGGGCATGAGACGGCTGACCGAGACCGGCCCCGGCCTGGACGACGACGCCCTCCGCGCCGCCCTCGCGGCCCCGGCGGCCGAGGACACCGGCCCCGGAGCCTGGGTCCGCGTCGTGTTCATCGCCTCCGCCGACGGTGCGGCCACCCTGGACGGCCGTGCGGGCGGGCTCGGCTCCCCCGCGGACCAGCGCCTGCTCTCGCTGTCCCGGCACGACGCCGACGTCGTGCTCGTGGGGGCCGGGACCATCCGGGCCGAGGGCTACGAGGGAGCCCTGCTGTCCGATGCGGACCGGCGTCGACGCGCGGAGGCCGGCGGGCCCGCGGACCCGCCCGTGGTCGTGGTCAGCGGCAGCCTGGACCTGGACCCGGCGTCCGCGTTCTTCACGGCCGCCCCGGTCCGCCCCTGGATCCTCACGTCCCGGGCCGCCCTCGCGGCCGAGCCGGAGCGGGCGGCGGCGCTGGCCGCGCACGCGGACGTGCTGACGGTCGGCGAGGAGCACGTGGACCCCCAGACCGTGGTGGCGACCCTGCACGCGCGCGGCGCCCGCGTCGTCCACTGCGAGGGCGGACCGCGCCTGTTCGGCAGCCTCGCGGCGGCCGGCCTCGTGGACGAGGTGCACCTCACCGTGGCGCCGCTGCTGGCCGGACCCGCCGCCGGCCGCGTCCTGACCGGTGAGGACGGCCCCGGCCTCCCCGCCCGGCTGCAGCTGGTCCAGGTGCTCCACGACGACGGCATGCTGTTCCTGCGCCTGCACCACGAGCGGCATGCCTCCCCCGGCCCGGACCCCACGCCGTGAGCGCGGCCGAGGAGCACCGCACCGCCTACGAGGTCCTCGGCGTGCCCCGCGACGCGACCGCCGAGGAGGTCCGGCGGGCCTACCGCCGCGCGGCCCGGGCCGCGCACCCCGACGTCGGTGGCGACCCCGCCGCCTTCCGGGCCGTGACGCGGGCGTGGGACCTGCTCGGCGACGCCGAGGCCCGGCGCCGGTACGACCTCTCGCTGCCCGGCCCGGACGTCGGTCCCCGCAGCCCCCGCGCGACGGCCGGACCAGGGCGGGCGAGACCGTCGGGACGGTCCGGACCCGGCGGACGTGCCGCCCGCCCCGTGCGCTACGAGCCCCCGCCCGGCGAGGCGGAGGCGGACCCGACCGTGCTGGACCTGCCGCGATCGAGCCAGCGCGTCCACGGGGCGCCGCGGCCGCGCGGGATCCTGCCGGACGAGCACCGGGTGCGGCGGCAGGCCCGCACCCTCGACGTGCTGCTGCGCCACGTGGCGGACGCGCTGCCGGCCGCCCGGGTCCTGACCGGGCTGCGGCTGGGCGGGCGCTGGGGACGGCACCTCGACGTGGACCACGCGGTGCTGTGCGGCCACCGCCTGGCGCTGATCGGCTCCGTCATGGTCCCGGAGGGGACCTACACCTGGGACGGGGCGGACCTGCGTTCCCGGGCCCGTCCCGTGGCCCCGCCGCTGCTCGGCCCCGCGATGATGGCGTGGCAGCAGGCCCTGCCCCAAGTCACCGTCGGCGGATTCGTGCACGTGATGACGGACCGCGACGCGCGGCACGCACCCGTGATCCGCCACACGCGCGGCGCCGACGCGCCGGAGGCGCAGGCCGACCTGCTCACCGCCCCGCCCGCACCCGGGATCGCGTTCGCGCGCGAGGTCGCGCTCTTCCTGGGCACCGGCACGGACCCGGACCTCGTGGACCGGCGCGCGCTCGGCGCGCTGGTCGACCGGCTCCACTGAGGCACGCCCCCGCCCGGCGGCGCCCCACTAGGCTGGGCGCGTGCCCGACTCCCCCACCCCACCCCGACCGAACCCGCACGAGGGCGCCGACCGCGCCCCGGCGCCCGGCACCCCCGGCTTCCGGATCCTGCTGCTCACCCCGGAGATCCCCGGCAACACCGGCAACGCGATCCGGCTCGCCGCCCTCACGGGGGCCGAGCTGCACCTCGTGGAGCCGCTGGGCTTCGGGTTCGAGGACGCCCACCTGCGCCGCGCCGGCCTGGACTACCACGACCTCGCGGTGGTGACGGTGCACCCGGACCTCGACGCTGCGCTCGCGGCCCTCGCCCCCGCCCGTGTGCTGGCCTTCACCGCGCGCGGGTCCGTGCGGCACGACCGGGTCGCCTACCGGCCCGGCGACGTGCTGCTCTTCGGCCGCGAGTCCACCGGCCTGCCCGAGGAGGTGCTGACCGATCCGCGGGTCACCGAGACCGTCTGCCTGCCCATGCAGCCGGCCCGTCGGTCCCTGAACCTGGCGAACGCCGTCTCCATCGCCGTGTACGAGGCCTGGCGCCAGCACGACTTCGCCGGGTCCGCTGCCCGCCCCGATTCCCTAGACTGAGGCCACCATGCAGACTCCTGACGCGTCCGAGCCCCACGCCGACCGCCCCGATGACGCCGGCCAGCCCGCCCTGGACACCCTCCTGCGCCGCAGCGCCGAGGGTGACCGGGCCGCGTTCTCCGCGTTCTACGACGCCACGGTCCCGTGGGTGCACGGCCTGGCCGAAGCGATGTTCGGCCCCGGCGACGACGCCGCCGCGGCCACGGTCCGCACCTACCTGACGGCATGGGAGGAGGCCTCCGAGGCCGGGCTCGACCTGAGCGAGCGTGACGACGCGACCCACCGCGAGCGCCAGGTGTTCACGTGGCTCGAGGTCCTCGCCCACCGCGTGATGACCTCGCTGCGCCGCGCCGGCGGCTCCGCGGCGGAACGTGGGCGTCGTCCCGGCCCGGCCGGGCCCGCGCCGTTGCCCGAGGACCTCGTCGACCGCGTGGCCCCGGACGCCTACGAGGCCGTGCGACTGGCGTGGCTGGGCGGCTGCACCGACCGGGAGGTCGCCGATCGGCTGGGTCTGCCGGCCGACCAGGCCCGCACCCTCCTGCGTGACGGCGTGCGGCAGGTCGTGGCGGCCCGCCGCGACCTCACGCAGGACGCCGCCCGGCCGTCCGCGCCGGCCCCGGCGACCGGCCCGGCACTCGGCGCGGACGTGCGCGAGGACGTGGACGCCGGCCGCGCACTCGAGCTGGCCGACCTCTCGGCCGTGCACGCCCTCGACACGGCCGGGCACACCGCGGCCTTCTCCGCCGTGCAGCGGCGGGGCGGCGAGCTGGCCCTGTGGCGCTCCCGGGTGGACGGTGCGCGCCAGGCGGTGGCCTGGGCGTTCCGGTCCGTGACGGCCGAGCCGCCGTCGGCCCTGCTCGACGAGGTCCTGCGTCGCCTGCCCGCCCAGGACGTGGGCATGGACCTGATCGGCGACGAGTCCGCCCCCGCCGGCCCGCCGCGGGACCGCCTGCGCTGGCTCAAGGTGACCGCCCTCCTGCTGCTCGCGGCCCTCGTGCTCGGCGTCGGCGGGTGGACGGTGTGGAGTCAGTTCACGCGGCCGGGCATCGTGCACCGCATCGACCAGTCGAAGGACCTGTTCACGACCTCGGAGTACCCGGCCCAGGACGGCGGCACGGTCCAGGCGTTCCTGTCCCGGGAGCAGAACAGCGGCTACCTGACGATCAGCGGGATGCCCCAGCTGCCGGAGGGTCAGTCCTACCAGCTGTGGCTCTACCCCTCGGACGGCACGGCCCCGGCCTCGCTCGGCACGTTCGACGCCAACGGCTTCGGCGAGCCCGTCACCTTCCGGGGGCTGGACCGCTTCGCGGCGATGGGCATCTCCGTGGAGCCCAGCTCGGGCTCGGAGGTGCCGACGTCGGAGCCCGTCGTCGGCGTGGACCTCGACCCCACCGCGCAGACCGGCCCGCGCTACGGCGGTCGGCCGAGCACCAACTGAGATCCCCCGCAGGGGGGGGCGGTTCAGAACCCGGCGATGGTGCTCGGACCGTTGACCGTGACCAGGTGGAACGCCTCGGCGTGACCCGGCGCGGCGGCCGGGCCGGCGGCGCGCCGGTGATGTTCGGCCATCTGGGCGAGCACGTGCCGCCGCATCGCGTCGACGTCCGGGTGCTGGGAGAGGTGGGCGTCGAGGGCGCGCAGCTTCTGCTCCGCCAGGCCCGTGACGTCCACGACCGTGTTCCGGCGCGCGGCGGGGGCGGCGTACAGCAGCAGGTTCCGGACCTTGAACGCCTCGAGCCCCTCCGCCGCGAGCTCCGGGTACGCGTACGGGTTCTCGGCCGCCGGGTACGCGGCGCGCACCACGGCCTCGCCGCAGGCGAGGTGGTCCGGGTGGGCGGCCTGCATCCGCTCCCAGTCCCGCTCCGGGTGGGTGCTGAGCACCACGTCCGGGCGGACGCGGCGCATCAGCGCCACGAGCTTGCGGCGCACGCCGTGGTCCGGCTCGAGGTGTCCGTCGCGCTCGCCGAGGAAGTGGACCTCGGCGGCACCGACGACGGCGGCGGCCGCGCGCTGTTCGGCGTGCCGGCGGGCGGTCATCGCCTCCGGGCCCTCCGAGTCGAAGCCGCCGGCGTCCCCGTCCGTCACGATGCACAGCTCGATGTGCAGCCCGGCCGCGCGGAAGCCGGCCAGGGTGGCGGCGGCCCCGAAGTCGAGGTCGTCCGGGTGGGCGCCGACGGCCAGGACCCGGCGCCAGCCGTGGTGGGCCGCGAGCGCGGCGGGGGTGGTGAGCGTGGTGGTCACGAGCGGGTGTCCTCCGTGAACGTCACCTCGGTCGTCTGCTCCGCGCCGTCGCGGAGGTAGGTGACGTCCACCGAGTCTCCCACGCGGTGCTCGCGGACGACGGCGGTGAGGGACTCGGAGTCGATCACCGCGCGGTCGCCGACGGCGGTGATCACGTCGCCCTCCTTCAGCCCGGCCGCGTCGGCCGCCGACTCTCCCACGACCTGCTGGACGCGGGCGCCGTCGCTGAACACGGTCCGGGCGTTCTCGCTGCCGTCCTGCACCTCGGCGGGCTCCGGGGTGACGCTCACGCCGAGCATGGCATGCGTGGCCTTGCCGTGGTCGATCAGGTCCTGTGCGACCCGCTGGGCGTAGTCCACGGGGATGGCGAAGCCGACCCCGATGTTGCCCGCCTCGCTCGGGTCCTGGCCGGCCGAGGCGATCGCGACGTTCACGCCCACCAGGCGACCCTCGGCGTCGACGAGCGCGCCTCCGGAGTTGCCGGGGTTGATGGCCGCGTCGGTCTGCAGCACGTTGATGTACACCTCGCCCCGGGTGCCCTGCGGGGTGCCCGGCAGCTGGAAACGGTACTGATCGGTGCCGGAGGACGAGCCGGAGCTCTCGCCCTGCGGCTCGGGCGCCTCGGAGGACGCCACCGCGATGGTCCGGTCCAGGGTGGAGATGATCCCGTCGGTCACGGTGTTCGGCAGGCCCAGGGGGGCGCCGATGGCGACGGCCTCGTCCCCGACCTTCAAATCCCCGGACCGGCCGATCTGGATGGGGGTGAGGTCCGGGGCGTCGATCTTGATGACGGCCAGGTCGGACAGCGGGTCGGTGCCCACGACGGTGGCAGCGTAGACCTCCCCGTCCGAGGTGCGCACCGTCAGCTCGGCGTCGTTGGCCTGGCCGCCGAGGGTGACCACGTGGGTGTTCGTGAGGATGTGCCCCTCCGTGTCCAGGATCGACCCGGAACCGGAACCGGAGGCGGAGCTCGACGTCGCGGAGATGGTCACCACGGAGGGCAGCGCGGTCCTCGCGGCGTTCCCGACGGCGGTGTCCGCCACGGGCTGTCCCCCGGCCTCGGCCGAGGTGTCCGTCGCCTGCGAGGAGGAGGAGCTCGCGGCCTCGGACGCGGCCTCGCCGCCGTCCTCCGCGACCGCGCAACCGGAGAGCCCCACCATGAGCACGGCTGCGGCGAGCAGGCCCGCCCCGGCACGGGCGCGGGACTGGGGCCGGGGACGCGCGACGGTGCGGGCCGTCGGCACGGGGGGCTGGGTGGGGGCGGCGGTCTGGTCCACGGGGTCCTCGCTTCGGGTCGGGCCCCGGGCGGTCGACACAGACGCCCGTCGTCTTGCGGACGCGCGCCCCGGGGCACGTCCACGCTAGCGTGCATGACTGAACGCCGCCTAGAGGCCGAACGTCCGCTCCTCCCACGGTCCCGGCCGCGCCGGATCCCTGGTGCCCGATTCCCACGCCGCCCTACACTCAACCCCAGGATCCGGCGGGTCCGCCCGGTGCGGCGGCTCGCCTCCGCCGTCGAAGGAGACCCCGCATGACCGTGCCCACCCGCCCCGCCGATGTCGGCCGTCTGGCGCGCGCCGTGACCGCCGCGGGTCTGGGAGGCCTGGGCCTCCTGGTGGCGGCACCCGCCTCGCACGCCGTGACGGTGCCGCCGGGCGTGTACGTGGTGGACGAGGCCGGGGTGCTCTCGACCTCCGATGAGCAGCGGCTGACCCAGGAGATCCAGGACCTGCGCCGGGACACCGGGCAGGGGCTGTACGTCGTCTACGTGGATGAGTTCAGCACGGACGCCCAGACGCTGGCCCAGGACGTGGCGCGCCAGCGCGGGCTCGGGACGAACGACTCGGTCCTGGCGATCGCGGTCGAGGACCGCGCCTATGGGCTGGACAGCGGCGGGGACGCGGACCTGCAGAACCAGGTGACGCGCACCTACGTGGGCCCGGAGCTGTCCAAGATCGGCACGGACCCCGGCTCGGCGGAATGGCTCGCGGCGGGCACCGCCGCGGTGCAGGGGCTCGACGACGCCGCCGACGGCACGCTCGACGGCACGGGGGCCAGCGGGGCCGAGTACGATCCGGCCGGTGCCCTGCCGGCCGGCACCGCGGGCGACGGGAGCACGGCCCAGGGCGCCTCCGGCGGCGGGGCCCTGACGGCGGTGCTCGGCGCGGGCGCGGTGGCCGCGGCCGTGGGCGGCGGCGTGCTCGTGGCCCGCAGCCGGAAGCGCACGCAGGGCGGCGCGGTCGAAGGGGGCCGCACCGAGGAGGTCCGCCGCGACCCCCTCGACGAGCTCAGCGTGGAGCAGCTGCGCACCCAGGCCGGCTCGAAGCTCGTGGCCGCGGACGACGCCATCCGCTCCTCGGAGCAGGAGCTGGGCTTCGCCGAGGCGTCCTACGGGGAGAAGTCCGTGGCGACGTTCCGCGAGGACATCGATCGGGCCAAGGAGCACATGCGGGCCTCGTTCCAGCTCCAGCACCAGCTCGACGACGAGATCCCGGACACCGAGGCCGAGCAGCGCGCCTGGCTCAAGGAGATCATCCAGCGCAGCGAGGCCGTGGGTGCGGCCCTCGCGGCGCACAAGAAGGAGTTCGACTCCCTGCGCGACCTCGAGAACCAGGTGCCCGAGGCCCTGGAGCGCGTCGACGCCCGCCTGCCCGAGGCGCGGTCCCGGGTGCAGGAGTCCGAGTCGGCGATCGCCGCGCTGCACGGCCAGTACGCGGAGTCCGCCCTCGCCGAGGTCGCGGACAACGCGACGCAGGCCCGGGAGCGGCTCGAGTTCGTGGAGACCGCCGTCGCGAAGGCGCGGAGCGCGTGGGACGCCCAGGACCGCTCCACGGCGGCGCTGGCCGTGCGTGCCGCCGAGGAGGCGCTCAGCCAGGTGGACACGCTCACGGAGGCGGTGGGCAAGGCCGAGGGGTCCCTGCGGGCCATGCTGGGCAACCTGCAGACGGGCCTCGCCCAGTCCGAGCAGGACGTCGCCGAGGCCGAGGCGCTCGTGGCCAACGGGTCGAACCCCGAGCTGGCCGGCCCGGTGGCGGGGATGAAGAACGCCGTGAACGCGGTGCGCCGAGCCCTCGCGGCCGGCCGCCCGGACCCCCTGGAGCTGCTGCACCAGCTCGAGGCCGCGCACCGCCAGCTCAACACCCCGCTGGCCGGCGTCCGCGACGCTCGGGAGCAGGCCCGCCAGGCCTCCCAGGTGCTCACCTCCACGATCGCCCAGGCCCAGGCGCAGATCGACGGCACGGCCGACTTCATCGGCGCCCGGCGCGGTGCGGTGGGCTCGGAGGCCCGGACCCGGCTCGCGGAGGCCGACCACACGCTGCGTTCGGCGATCAGCCTCGGCCGCACCGACCCCGTGGCCGCCCTCCAGCAGGCGCAGCGCGCCTCCCAGCTGGCCGAGCGCGCGAGCGAGCTGGCCCGCGCGGACGTCGAGGGCTTCGGCTACGGCCCCGGCATGGTGGGCGGCATGTACGGTGCACGCCCGCGCGCCGGAGTGGGCGGCAGCTTCGGCGGCGGCCTCGGCGGCGCACTGCTCGGCGGCATCCTGATGAACTCGATCCTGAACAGCGGCAGCTGGGGCGGCGGTGGCTTCGGCGGGTTCGACGGCGGCGGCCTCGGCGGCGGCGACTTCGGCGGGTTCGGCGACATCTCCGGCGGCGGCTTCTGACCGCCGCCCCATGAACTCCGGCGCCCCGGGCGCCGGCCCGGCCCGCACGCGCGGGACGGGGTGGACGCAGGCCGACGGTCTGCGCTGACGTGAAAGACCGACGAAAGGCAGACACCATGGTCAAGCAGTCCATCTTCGGCCGCATCAGCACGCTGGCGAAGGCCAACATCAACGCGATGCTGGACAAGGCCGAGGACCCCCAGAAGATGCTGGACCAGATGGTCCGCGACTACACGAACAACATCGCGGAGGCCGAGGCCGCCGTCGCCCAGACGATCGGCAACCTGCGGATGATCGAGGACGACTACCGCGAGGACCAGGACGCGTCCCGCAGCTGGGGCCAGAAGGCGCTGGCCGCCTCCCAGAAGGCCGACGACTTCCGCACCAAGGGCGACACCGCCTCGGCGGACAAGTTCGACAACCTCGCCAAGGTGGCCATCGAGCGCCAGATGGACTTCGAGCGCCAGGCGAAGTCCGCGGAGCCGACCATCGCCTCGCAGCGCGAGATCGTGGAGCGCCTGAAGACCGGTCTGGACCAGATGAAGGTCAAGCGTCAGCAGCTGGTCGCCAAGCGCGACGAGCTGACCGCCCGCGCCAAGTCCGCCCACGCCCAGTCCGCGGTGGCCGACGCCGTGAAGTCGATCGACCTGCTGGACCCGACCTCCGAGGTCTCCCGCTTCGAAGAGAAGGTCCGTCGCGAGGAGGCCCGCGTGCGCGGCCAGCAGGAGATCGCCGCCTCCTCCCTCGACGCCCAGTTCGAGTCCCTCGAGGACCTCGGCGAGAAGACCGAGGTGGAGGCCCGCCTCGCCGCCCTCAAGGCCGGCGGCGCCGGCCAGGCCGCCCTCACCTCGGGCGACGTCGACGCCGATGAGACCCTGACCCTCGACTACGCGGCCGAGGGGACCGCCGAGGAGACCGGCACCGCGCGCGGCTGACCCCGCCCCTCCCCACGGCCCGTCGCCCGGCCCACGCCGGCGCGGCGGGCCGTCCTCGTGCGCCCCGGCCCGGTGCTCCTCCCGGACGCGCCCCGGCCCCCGCGCTCCTTTGGTACTGTCCCGGGGTCCCTCGGCACGCTCCGTGGGACACCCCCGTCCCCGCACAGAGGAAGAACCCCATGCAAGAGCAGTTCACGGCCTGGTCCGTGCTGGTCGACGCCGGCCTCATCGGCGCGCTCCTGGCCGTGGGCACGCTGGCCCGTGCCGTCATCACGCCCCTCCAGACCCTGATGATCCCGGCCTCCGTCATCGCGGGCATCCTGGGCCTGGCCCTCGGCCCGAACGGCCTGGGCTGGCTGCCGTTCAGCTCCCAGCTGGGCACGTACGGCTCGATCCTGATCGTCATCGTGTTCGTGTGCATCGCGCTCACCGACGACTTCGACGTCCGCAAGATCGGCCGCCCCGTGGGCGCGTTCGCGTCCTACGGCGTGCTGATCTACTCCTCCCAGGTGGCCATCGGCGCCCTCGTCACGCTGGTCCTCCTGCAGCCGCTGTTCGACGCGCCCGACTCGTTCGCCGCCCTGCTGTTCGCCGGCTGGGCGGGAGGCTTCGGCTCCGCGGCCGCCGTGGGCCAGGCGTACGCGGCCAACGGTGATGCGACCGTCACCTCGCTGGCCTACACCTCGGCCACCGTCGGCATGATCGTCGGCGTGGTGGGTGGCATCATCCAGGCCAAGATCGGCGCGCAGCGCGGCCACGCGCGGGAGTTCGCGGGCCTGACCTCCATCCCGGAGGAGCTGCGCACCGGGGTGCTGAACCAGGTGGAGGAACGCCCGGTCATCGGCCGGCACACCTTCTCGGCGGCCTCGGTGGAGTCGCTGGCCTTCCAGGTCGGCGTGGTCGCGATGATCGCGGCGGCCGCGCACGGCGTGGTCTCCTGGATCACGGCCGTGTGGCCGAGCGTCGTGGGTGAGGACGGTCCCCAGCTGATCATCCCCGCGTTCGCGATCGCGTTCCTCCTCGGCCTGATCGCCCGCGTCCTGTTCCAGGCCACGAAGACGGCGAAGTTCCTCGACCCGGGCTCGCTGAACTCGGTGTCCGGCACCGCCACGGACATCCTCATCGTCTGCGGCATCGCCGCGATCGCCCCGACCGTGGTCGTGGACTACTGGCAGCCGCTGCTGCTCCTGTTCGTGATCGGCCTCGCGCTGGCCCTGTTCCTGGGGATCGTCGTGGCGCCGCGCGTCATGACCGACGCGTGGTTCGAGAAGCAGCTGTTCACGTGGGGCTGGGCCACCGGCGCCGTCGCCACGGGCGTGGCCATGCTGCGCATCGTGGACCCGAAGCTGAAGTCCGGGACCATGGAGCAGTTCGGCGTGGCCTACATCCCGGTGGTGCCCGTGGAGATCGCGGCCGTGTCCTTCGTGCCGCTGCTGCTCCTCGCGGGCCTGTCCTGGGCCGTCGTCGGCATCTGGGGCGCCATCGCGGTCATCGCGATCATCGCTGCCGTCTGGCTGCGCCGCACCGACCCGGGCCGCCGCACCCCGGCCCAGCAGGCGGTCCGGGCCTCGAGCCGCTGACGCTCCCGCTCCCCCGCGTTGATCGCCCGAGGGCGGTCGGCTCGCCCGCCAGCACCGTGCCGGCGGGCCGGGGCGACCGGGTCCGGACATGCGAGAAGGCCCCCAGCAGATGCTGGGGGCCTTCTCCTTCTCGTTGCGGGGGCAGGATTTGAACCTGCGACCTCCGGGTTATGAGCCCGGCGAGCTACCGAACTGCTCCACCCCGCGGCGACTTCTAGAACTATACACACCTGTCCCGTCGAGTTCAAATCAGCGTCAGCACCCCGCCATCCGGCGGCCATGCGGCGGCCATCTGCCCCGAGACGACAGCGGCCCCGACCACGCGCGGTGCGTGGCCGGGGCCGTCGTCGACGGTCCGGCGGGCCCGGCCCGCCGACGCCCGTCAGCCGCTCGGCGTCGGGCTGGGGCTCGACGACGGCGCGGGGCTCGCCTCGGCCGGGGCCTGGTCCTGGGCAGGCGCGTCGCCGCCCAGGGCGTCGTCGGCGGCGGTGGCACGCTTCAGGGCCTCGTTGAGACGCTTCTGCTGCTCGCCGTAGCCGGCCCAGTCGCCCTCGGCCAGACGCTCCTGGCCCTGGGTCAGGGCGTCCTGCGCCTCCTCGAGGGCCGCCGAGAGCTCCTCCTCGACCGTGCCCGGAGCCGACGGCTCCTCGCCCGGGGCGGGCGCCTCCGCCTGGTTCTCCTCCGGGGTGACCGCGCCCGAGTCGCCGTCGAACACCTGGTCCAGGGCCTCCTGGAGGGTGTCCGCGAAGCCGACCTTGTCGCCGAACGAGACGAGCACCTTGCGCAGCGTCGGGTAGGTGGTGCCGCCCGAGGAGCGGACGTACACCGGCTGGACGTAGAGGATGCCGCCGGCCACCGGCAGGGTGATCATGTTGCCGTTGAGCACCTCGGACGCGCCCTGGCGCAACAGGTTCAGCTCCCGCGAGACGTCCGCGTTCGAGTCGAAGTTCGCCTGCGCCTGGCCAGGGCCGGGCACCGTGGTGGACCGCGGCAGCTCGAGCAGTCGGAGCTGCCCGTAGCCCTCGGCCTTCACGCCGTCCTCCCCCGTGCCGGCGTCGCCGGCGGCGGAGAGGAACCCGTAGAGCACGTTGCGCTGCTGGGCACCGTCCGTGATCTGCGGTATGTAGCTGCTGGTGAGGGAGAACGCCGGCTCGTCCTGGCCGGGCATCTGCAGCGTCATGTAGTACGGCGGCTGCTTGACGTCCTCCTCGCGCGTGGGGTCCGACGGCACGGACCACGCGTCGTTGTTCTCGTAGAAGTCGTCCGCGTCGGTCACGTGGTAGCGGCCGAGCAGCTCGCGCTGGACCTTGAACATGTCCTCCGGGTAGCGGACGTGGTCCAGGAGTCCGGCGCTCATCTCCGAGTACGGGCGCAGCGAGGACGGGTAGACGTTCTGCCAGGCCTGCAGCAGCGGATCCTGGTCGTCCCACGCGTAGAGAGACACCGAGCCGTCGTACGCGTCCACCGTCGCCTTCACCGAGTTGCGGATGTAGTTCACCCGGCCCTGGAGCGCCGGGTTCTGGCCCTGGCTCAGGGAGTCCACCGTGACCTCGCCCAGCTGCTGGGCGGTGGAGTACGGGAACTGGTCCGAGGTCGTGTAGGCGTCCACGATCCACTGCACGCGGCCGTCGACGATCGCCGGGTAGGGGGCGGTGTCCACCGTCAGGTAGGGCGCGACCTTGCGGACGCGCTCGGCCGGGTCGCGATCGTAGAGGATCTGCGAGGCCTCGTTCACGTCCGAGGACAGCACGAGCTCGGGCGAGCCGAACTTCACCGCGTACGCGAGCCGGTTGAAGAGGTTGCCCACCGAGGGGCCGCCGTCGCCGGAGAAGGTGTACGCCGTGTCCTCCTGGGAGTCGGCCGTCTGCGGCCGGTCGCGTTCGACGGCCGGCGCGCCCTCGGGCGCACCCACCACCGAGTACGAGGGCGAGTTGTGCCCGAAGTAGATGCGCGGCTCGTAGTCCTGGTCGGAGGCCAGCGGCCCGCGCGTGGGGATCTCGGAGAGCAGCCACTGGGGCCGGCCGCCGGCCGCGACCTCGGAGGCGTCGGCCACGACCATGCCGTAGCCGTGCGTGTAGATGGTGTGGCGGTTCACCCACGACTGGGAGTCGTCCACGTTGACGTCACGGGCCGCCAGAATGGTGTCCCGCGTCTGGCCGTCCACCTCGTAGCGGTCCACGTGCAGGGTGGTGGGGAACGCGTAGTACGGACGGAACTGCTGGAGCTGCCCGAAGGTCTGGGAGATCAGGTTCGGGTCCATGAGACGGACGTTGGCCGTGTTGGCCTCCTCGCCCGCCAGGGCCCCGGCCTCGGTGTCCGTGGCGCCCTCATAGTTCGTCACCTCGACGTCGTCCAGGCCGTACGCCTCGCGCGTCATGGCGATGTTCCGCTCGATGTACTGGGATTCGAGCGTGCGCTCGGACGGCTTCACCTGGTACTCCTGCACGATGAAGGGGTACGCCGTGCCCACCACGAGCGCCGTGATGACCAGGACCGCGGTGCCGATCAGCGACAGCCGCCACCGGCCCGAGACCACCGTCCACACGAACAGGCCGGCCACGATCACGGCCGTGACCGCCAGGATCGCCGACGTCGGGATGACCGCGTTCACGTCCGTGTAGAGCGCGCCGGCCCAGTTGCCGGTCTGCGACTGCGTGGTGCGGTAGCGGTTGAGCCAGAAGTTGACGCCCTGCAGCAGCAGGAACACGGCCAGGGTGATGCCGATGTGGGCGCGCGCCGCCGGGGTGATCCGCACGCCGCCGCCCTCCTCCACGCGCACCGCGCCGTACAGGTAGTGCACCAGAAGACCGGTGATGCCGGAGACCAGGACCACCGAGATCAGGTACCCGACCACGAGCGTCAGGAACGGCAGGGTGGCCATGAAGAACATGAGGTCCAGGCCGAACTCCGGGTCCGCCTGGCCGTAGGGCACCTGGTTCAGGAACAGCAGGACCGTGTTCCACCCGTTCATCGCGGTGGAGCCGGCGAACACGCCGAGCACGAGCGGGACACCCAGGAACACCAGGCGCCGGATGGGCTCCAGCTGGCGCTGGGCCTGGCTGAGCGAGTCCCGCGCGGCCGCGGACGCGTCCGCGGGGCGGTGGCGCCAGGCCGTGCGGATCGCCAGCCACACGGCGAGGGCCATCCCGAGCCCGGCGATCAGGAACAGCGCGGCCTTGGCGACGACCTCGGTCCAGAAGACCTCGGTGAAGCCCAGCTGCGAGAACCACAGCACGTCCGTGTAGACGTTCGTGAACACCACGAACAGCCCCACGAGCACGGCCACCGCGATGATGGTCAGCACGAGCGCGCTCGGCCGGCCCGGCCGGCCCCTGCCGCGCGCGGCGGAGGACCCGCCCCCGCCGAACGGGCCACCAGGACCGCGGTCGCCGTCGTCGCCCGGGCCGCGCGGGGCGCCGCCGAAGGGGCCGAACGCCCCGAACGGGCCGGACTGGCCCCCGGCGGTCCCGCCGCCGTCACGGGGCGGGCCGCCGAACGGTCCGCCGCCTCCCTGTCCGAAGCTCACTGCTCTGTCCTCTTCCCTCCCGCGTCCGCGGGGCTCTGCTCCGGTCCGGGGCGCTGCGCCCCGGACATGTCGTCCGGTCTGGTGGTCTGGTGGTCCTGGTGTGCGTCGGCTCAGCCGCACGTCCGGGCGGCGGCCGGGCTCTCCCCCCGGGCCACCGCCTCGACGATGTCGCGGGCCTGGCCCAGCGTGTCCACGGGGTACACCGTCAGACCCTCGGGCACACGGCCGGCCAGCTCCTCGCAGTTCGCCGTGGGGGCGAGGAACGTCGTGGCCCCCGCCTCGGCGGCGCCGCGCACCTTCTGCGGGATCCCGCCGATGGGACCCACGACGCCGTCCCCCGAGATCGTGCCCGTTCCCGCGATCGGGGCGCCCCCCGTCATCGCGCCCGGGGTCAGCCGCTCGATCACGGTGAGCGCGAACATCAGACCCGCCGAGGGCCCGCCGATGTCCGGCACGGTCAGCTCGACGTCCACCGGGACGTCGTAGGCGGTCTCGATCAGGGCCCCCATCTGCCACGGCTGGGGCGCGCCCTCGGGGGCGGCCGCCACCGGCACCTCGAGGTCCTGCTCCACGCCGTCGCGGCGGACCGTCAGCGTGACCGGGTCGGGCCCCGCGGCCCCGACGGCGGCGCGCACGGCCTCCAGGTCGGCCACGGGCCGTCCCTCGGCGGCGATCACCTCGTCCCCGGCCCGCAGGACACCCTCGGCGGGCCCGCCGGACACGAGCTGCTGCACGACGAGCCGCTGGGGCACCTCCCGGCCGAGCTCGTGCAGGGCCGCGGCGGTCGCGGTCTGCTGGGAGTCCGACATGGCCGCCGAATTGGCCTCGCCGACCTCGTCGGAGGTGACGCCGGTGGGATACATCAGCTCGCGCGGGGCCACGTCCACGGCGGGGTCCGTCAGGCCGCGGCCGAGATCGAGCAGGGAGGTGGTGCCGATGGGAGGACCCCCGACCATCACGGTGGTCATGTGCAGGGTCCCCTCACCCGGGTCCGCCTCGCCGCCCTCGACGCGCAGCACGGGTCGACCCTCGCGTTCGCCCAGCAGGTCCACGGCGGGGCCGGGGCCCTCGAGGATGTAGGGGGTGGGGGCCAGCAGTGCCAGCCCGGCGCTGCCCAGGGCGAGCCATCCGGAGAAGGGCACGCGGGCGGCGCGGGTGGTCCTCGAGGGCACTGCGCGCACGCGACACCGTCTTTCCTGGGGGTCCTGATCGGGCCGTCCTCGCCGCCGGGCACGGGCCGCGCGGCGACGGTCACACCAGTCTACGCGGGGCCGCGACCCCCGCCTGCCCCGCGCGACGCCGTGCGCCATGGGCGAACCGCGCCGCCGCGACGTCGGGAGGGCGGGCGCGTCGCGCCGACGCGGATACGCTGGAGACATGAGCAACGACGCGCGCACGCCCGGATCCGACGACGGCCGCGACCCCCTGGAGGAGATGCTGCGGCAGCTCTTCGGCGGCCAGGGCCCCGACCCGGACGAAGTCCGACGCGCCATGGAGGGCCTGGGCGGCCCCGGCGGGGTGCCCTTCGACCCGTCCCAGCTGAATCCGGCCATGATGCAGCAGGCCATGGCCCAGTTCCAGGCGATGATGAGCTCCGGCTCCGGCTCGGACGGCCCCGTGAACTGGTCTCTGGCGAAGCAGGCCGCCCGCCAGGCCGTGGCCGGCGAGGACCCGGCCGTCGGCTCGTTCGCGCGACGCGAGGTGGACGAGGCGCTGCGGCTGGCCGAGCTGTGGCTCGACGGCGTCACGCAGACCGAGCCCGTCGGCAGCGTCGGCGTGGCCTGGTCCCGTGCCGAGTGGGTGGAGGCGACCATGGACCAGTGGCGCCGGCTCACCGAGCCCGTGGCCATCTCGATGTCCCGTGCGATGTCCGCGGCCATCGAGCAGCAGCTGCCGGGTCAGCTCCCCGAGGGCATGGACGCCTCCCTGCTCGGCGGGCTGCAGCCCATGCTGAAGAACATGGGCGGCACGATGTTCGGCCTGCAGCTCGGGGGCGCCGTGGGCGCCCTGGGCAAGGAGGTGCTCTCGGGCACGGACATCGGCCTGCCCGTCGCCGGCCACCGTCTCGCCCTCGTCCCCGTGAACATCGAGGAGTTCGGCGACGGGCTCTCGGTGCCGGACGACCAGATCCGCATCTACCTGGCCCTGCGTGAGGCCGCACGCATGCGCCTGTTCCTGCACTCGCCGTGGCTCGAGCGGGACCTGTACGCCGCCGTCGAGCAGTACGCCGCGGGCATCCGCCTGGACACCGAGGGCATCGAGCGGGCCGCGCAGTCGGTGGACCCGATGGACCCCGGTTCCCTGCAGGCCGTGTTCGACGGGGCGTCCTTCATCGCCGCCCCGGACGCCACCCAGCAGGCCGCGCTGGACCAGCTGGAGCTGCTCGTCGCCCTCGTGGAGGGCTGGGTGGACGTGGTGGTCGCCGAGGCCGCGCGCCCGCTCGAGTCGGCGGCCGCCCTGCGCGAGACCATGAACCGCCGCCGCGCCTCGGGTGGCCCGGCCGAACAGGCCTTCGCCGCCCTCGTGGGCCTCGAGCTGCGCCCGCGCCGCCTGCGCGAGGCCGCCGCGTTCTGGGAGCACGTCACGGCCGAGCACGGCACGGAGTATCGCGAGGAGATCTGGCGCCATCCCGAGCGTCAGCCCACGGCGGAGGACCTCGAGGACCCCGCCGGGTACACCGGGCGCCGCTCCGCCGCGGACGCCAGCACCGAGTCCCTCGACGACGAGCTGCGCAAGCTCCTCGAGGGCGGCTTCGGCGACGCGCCGCGCGAGGGCTGAGCCCCTTTCGGCACGACGGCCGCGGGCGGCCCGGCACCTCGGGTGCGGGCCGCCCGCCGTCGTGTCAACCCGCGTCCTCGTCCTCCGCCCACCGGTCCGGCGCCGTGCGACCGCGGCCCTCGGCGAAGGTGACCCCGTCGAGGAAGGCCATCGCCTCGGCGTAGCGCGGGTACCGGTCCACGAGGCGTCGGAAGGCCGGGCCGTGTCCGGACTCCAGCAGGTGGGCCAGCTCGTGGACGAGCACCGCCGCCACCACCCAGTCCGGCATGCCGCGCAGCTGCGTCGAGAGCCGGATGGTGCCGCGCCCCGGCGTGCACGAGCCCCAGCGGCGGCGCTGCCGGGCCGACCACGTGACCGAGACCGGACGGGCCCGCCCGCCCAGGTGTGCCGCCGAGAGCCGTCCCGCCCAGGCCAGGAGCGCGTCGTCGGAGCGGGCGTCGGCGGGGCGGCCGTCCGGGTCGGCCGCGGGCTGCCCCGTCCCACCGCGTGCGCCCACCTTCGCGACCATCCGGCCGATCCACTCGCGCTCCTGCGCGGCCGAGAGACGGGCCGGGACGTTGACCTGCAGGCGGCCGTCGCGCCACGCCGCCGAGACGGTGCGGGTGCGGGCCGTGGAGCGCACGAGCCGCACGGGCGTGCCCTCCCAGTCCAGGTCGGTGCTCTCGCGGGCGGGACCGCGGTGGGCGGCCGGGACGGCACGCGGAGGGCGGCCGGGGGCGGGCGGGACAGGGCGCATCGGGCCATTCTCCGGCATGGGCCGCAGGCTGTGGACAATCCGGCGCGGTCCGGGGGCGCCCTGGCAGGGTGGGAGGCACCGAGCCGAGAGGAGAGCCGTGCGCACCGTCGCCGAGACCGTCACCACCGTCCCTCATGACACCGCCGCGTCAGCGCCGGAGCCGGGGGTGTGGGCCCCGCCGACCGACGTCCATGTGGCGGGCCTCGACGCGGTGGGCGCGGCGATCGCCCACGCCCTGGCGGGGGCCGGGGCGCTGCGCCTGGCCCTGTGGGATCCGCGGCCCGTCGACGCCGCGGACCTGGGGACCGGCCTGCTGCCCGGGGACCTCGGTCGGCCCCGGGCGGGTGCGCTCGAGCGCCGGCTGGGCGACGTGGCCCCCGGGCTGCGCCTCTACGCGCACCACGGCCCGGTGCCGGTGCTCGTGGGGCAGGCGACGGTGGCGGTGGGGTCCGTGCTCGACGCGGACCTGGCCGCGCAGGCCCTGGCCGCCGACCACCCGCTGCTGCCGGTCACGGTGGGACCGAAGGCGGTCACGGTCGGACCGTGGTGCGCCCCCGGGGTGCGCGGGTGCCCGCTGTGCCGATGGCCCGCGGATCCGACGGGCGTCCCCGATGCCCCGACGGCGCCCGGCCCGTCGGCGCACCGGGGACAGGTGGACGGGCTCGCGGCGCTGCGGGCCGCCGTGCTGACCGTGGACGCGCTGCGGGCCGGACCGGCCCCCGGCGTGCTGCGGGCCGATCGGGTGACGGGACGCACGCGCCGGGTGCGGGTCCGCCCCCGGCCCGGCTGTGCCTGCGACCCGGACGCGCTCGGCTGGGCGTTCTGACAGGGTCGGCGCCGCCGGCGGAACGGAGCGCGGGTCCGCGGCTCAGGCCGCCGGGGTGCCGTGCAGCAGCTCGAGCAGCTCCGGTCCGTGCTTCTCCAGCTTGGACTTGCCGAGGCCGGGCACCTTCAGCAGCTCTGCCGGGGTCTTCGGCATGGCCTCGGCGATGGCCACGAGGGTGGCGTCCGTGAACACCACGAACGCGGGCATCCGCATCTCGGCGGCCGTGCGGGTGCGCCAGTCGCGCAGCTCCTCGAGCACGGCCTCGTCGTAGGTGGCGGGGCAGTCCAGGCAGCGGCCGACCTTGCGCTCGGCTCCCGTCTCGAGGGGCTTGCCGCACGTGCGGCACACGGCGACCTTCGCGCCCCGGCGCCGCGGCGCCGTCGGGCCCGCCGCGGAACCACGGGCCGGGGCGTGCTCGCGGGTGCCGCCGAGGGTCGGGTCGATGGCCCACAGGAACCGGGAGGGCCGCCGGGTGGAGCGCCCGCCCGTGCCCCGCGAGAGCGTCCACGTCAGCGACAGGTGCTGGCGGGCACGCGTGATGCCCACGTAGAGCAGGCGCCGTTCCTCGTCCACCTCGGCCTGGGTCTCCGCGAAGGAGATCGGCATGAGCCCCTCGGACAGGCCCACGAGGAACACCGCGTCCCACTCGAGGCCCTTGGCCGAGTGCAGCGAGGCCAGGGTGATGCCCTGCACCGTCGGCGCGTGCTGGTGCTGGGCACGCTCGTCGAGCTCGGCCACGAGCTCGGTCAACGTGAACTCGGCCCCGCGCGTCGTGGCGAGCTGGTCGGCGAGGTTGACGAGGGCGTGCAGGGACTCCCACCGTTCACGGGCCGCGCCGGAGGCCGCCGGCGGTTCGGCGGAGTAGCCGAGCGAGGAGAGCACGTCCCGCACCCGGTCCGTGACGTCGTCGCCCGTCAGGTCCTGGGCGGCGCGGGCGGCGGCCCGCAGCTGCAGGATGCCGTCGCGCACCTCGCGCCGGGAGAAGAACCGCTCGCCGCCGCGCAGCTGGTAGCCGATGCCCGCCGAGGACAGCGCCGTCTCGAAGGCCTGGGACTGGCCGTTGGTGCGGAACAGGACGGCGATCTCGGAGGCCGGCACGCCGTCGTCGATCAGCGCCGCGATCCGGTCTGCGACCCAGCCGGCCTCGGCCTCGTCGTCGGTGCACTCCGCGAACACGAGGTCGGGGCCGGCCGGCCGCTGGGAGACGAGCTCGAGGGGGTCGGGCCAGCGCGGCATCGTGCGGTCCCGCTCCCCCGCCTTGGTGCGGTCCGCCAGCAGGCGGTTGGCCGCCTCCACGATCTGCGGGCTGGACCGGTAGTCACGCACGAGACGGACCACCGTGGCCGCGGGATACCGCTCACGGAAGTCGGTGAGGAAGCGGGAGGTCGCGCCCGTGAACGAGTAGATCGTCTGAGAGGCGTCGCCGACGACGCACAGGTCGCCGCGGTCGCCGAGCCAGAGGTCGAGCAGGCGGTGCTGCAGCGGCGAGACGTCCTGGTACTCGTCCACCACGAACACGCGGTACTGGTCCCGGATCGTGGCCGCGATCTGCGGCTCGGTGGACAGGATCCCCACGAGGATCAGCAGCACGTCCTCGAAGTCGATCATGTTCCGGGCTGTCTTGGCCTCCTCGTAGCCGGTGTAGAGACGGGCGACGGTGGTGGCGGTCCAGCCGGCGGGCATCTCCCGCTCCTTCGCGGCCTCGGCGTAGCCCTCGGGGGCGTGCAGGGAGACCTTGGCCCATTCGATCTCGCCGGCGAGGTCGCGCAGGCCGGCCCGGTCCACGGTCATGCGCATGCGCTGGGCGACCTCCGTGAGCAGGCGCACCTTGTTCTCGATCAGCGAGGGCATGGGCCCGCCCACGGCCTGGGGCCAGAAGTACTGCAGCTGGCGCAGGGCCGCCGAGTGGAACGTGCGGGCCTGGACGCCGGCCACGCCGAGGTCGCGCAGGCGGGTGCGCATCTCCGCGGCGGCGCGCGCCGTGAAGGTCAGGGCGAGGGTGCGGTGCGGGTCGAAGACGCCGGAGGCCACGCCGTAGGCGATGCGGTGCGTGATGGCGCGGGTCTTGCCGGTGCCGGCGCCGGCCAGGATGCAGACGGGCCCGTGCAGGGCCGTGGCGGCCCGGCGCTGCTCCGGGTCGAGGCCGCGGAGGATCTCGTCGGGAGTGCTCATGCGGGACGAGTCCTCCTAGGTGATCAGGGTCTGCGCATCGGGCAGCATCCCACCGTACCAATCCTCGATGAGCGCCCGCGCGATGGACACGGCCCCGGGCAGGGTGACGTCGCCCTCGCGGGCCAGATGCGCGAGCTCCTTCCGCTCGAACCAGCGCACGGAGAGGATCTCCTCGCCGTCCGGAACCGGCTCGACGCCGGCCGGGGCCAGGGCGGTGAACCCGAGCATGAGCGAGCGCGGGAACGGCCACGGCTGGGAGCCGCGGTAGCGCGGGTGCGTCACCGTGATCCCGGACTCCTCCGCGATCTCCCGGACCACCGCGTGCTCCAGGGACTCCCCCGGCTCCACGAACCCGGCCAGGCAGGAGTACAGCCCCTCGGGCCACGCCGCGTTGCGGCCCAACAGGATCCGCCCGGCCGGGTCGATGACGGCCACGATCACCGCCGGGTCCGTGCGCGGGAACTGCTCCCGGGAGCAGTCGCGGCAGCGACGCACCCAGCCGGCCGCCTCGACGTCCGTGACGCCGCCGCAGAACGCGCAGAAGCGGTGGGTGGCGTGCCAGTTGGCGTTCGCGACGGCGGCCACGAACAGCCCGGTGTCCGCGTCGCTGAGGGCGGCGGCCGCATCGCGGAGGCCGACCCACACGGCGTCGGCGAGCGCGGCGGCCGCGTCCTCGGGCAGGGCCGCCGGCGGCTCGACGGCGACGGAGACCACCTCGCGCTCCCGCCCGTGCGGGCCCCGGTCCGCCGCGGTGCCGCGGCCCAGATACGCGGCCTCGGCCGGCACGGGACCGGAGGGCGCGGTGAAGACGAGCCGGCCGTCCGCGACCGGTGCGCGGCCGCCCTGCAGCCACAGGACCTCCGTCCCCTCGCGCGCCCAGGACGCCGCCAGGTGGCCCGGGTCGAGGCGGGCCACGGCACCGCGGTCCAGCTCCTCGCGGGCCAGCGGCAGGGCCAGGGGTGGTGCGGCGGTGGGGTCGGACGACGACGGGGGGCAGGAAGCCATGCGTCCAGGCTAGCGACCCGTCTCCGGTGCGCCCGACGACGGGGGAGGGCGTTCCGCGCCTAGGCTGGAGGGGTGGATCGTCAGCCCCTTCGTCTCGCAGCCCTGGCCGCCGCGGCCGTCCCCGGCCTCGCCCCCGTCTCCGTGGAGGCGAGCCCGGACGACCCCGCGGACTTCTCGACCGCCGTCGTCGTGGACGGTGAGGGCCAGCGGTGGCGGGTCCGCTCGCCCCGCACCCCGGAGGCGGGCATCCGTCTCGAGACGGAGCTGCAGGTGCTGGCGGGCCTGACCCCGGCGGTGCGCGCCGGCCTGCCGTTCCGCACGCCCTCCGTGGCGGGCGCGGTGCGGCTCGAGGGGCTGCGCACCTTCGTCTACCAGGACATGCCCGGGCGTCCCGTCACCCTGGAGGAGCTGGCCCGGCTCGGCGAGCCCGCGGTGCAGGACGTGGGCCGCGTGCTGGCCGCGATCCACACGCTGTCCTCGGATGTCGTGGACCACGCGGACCTGCCCTCCTACACGGCGGAGCAGATCCGGCAGCGTCACCTCCACGCCCTCGACCAGGCGGCCACCTCCGGCCGCGTGCCGCCCCTGCTGCTGCGCCGCTGGGAGGAGGCCATGGAGGAGGAGGCCCTGTGGCGGTTCACCCCGGTGCCCGTGCACGGTGACCTGCACGAGGACAACCTGCTCCTCGAGCGCGGCCGCGTGGTGGGCGTGACGGGCTGGACGGACCTGCACGTGGGCGACCCGGCCGGCGACGTCGCCTGGCTGGCCGCCGCCACGGACCCGGACCTGGCCGACCGCGTCCTCGACGCCTACGCGGCCCGGCGGGCCGACGCGGGGGCCGCCGACGACGGCGACGCCCACCTGATGCGCCGTGCGGCGCTGCTCGCCGAGTTCGCCCTCGCCCAGTGGCTCACGCGGGGCCTGGACCGGCACGACGAGGGGATGGTCGCCGAGGCGGAGGCCATGCTGGCCGAGCTCGAGGGCGACGTGCGCGCCGCGCAGGAGGCGGCCGCGCGCCAGGCGGAGGCCGACGCGGCCGCCGACGCCGCCGAGGACGCCCGGGATGCGGCGGAGGACGCCCGGGAGGCCGCGGCCGCGAGGACCGCGGACCCGGAGACGGGGTCGCTGCCCGCCGTCGAGGTGGTGCGGCCGATCAACGGCGGGCCAGGGCGTCCGTGATGTGACGCTCGAGCTCCTCCTCCCCCGGCAGGTCCGGGAAGGAGCGCTCCTGCCCGTGGGCCACGTACACGAAGCTGGCCCCGATCCGTTCCAGCGGGATCCCGTGCAGCCGTGACCAGGCGAGCCGGTAGACGGCCAGCTGCAGCGACTTGAGCTCGAGGTCGCGGCCCCGCGGCACGGCGCCGGTCTTCCAGTCGACGAGCTCCCAGTCGGCCTCGGGGTCGAAGGGCAGGCGGGGGTCGCCGCCGGAGCGGTAGATCGCGTCGACCCGGCCGCGCAGCGTGATCCCGCCGACCGTCGTCTCGACCGGGGCCTCGACGAAGGCCGGGGTGCGCTCCGCCCAGCGCGAGGAGCGGAACCACTCCTGCATCGGGCCGAGGTCGAGGGCCTCGTCGACCCACAGGTCCGCGGCGTCCTCGGCCGAGTCGATGTCCAGCATGCCGGTGGCCCCGAAGCGCTCCTCGAGCCACGCGTGGAACGCCGTGCCGCGTCGCGCCGCGTGCGCGGGCGGCCGGGGCAGGGGCCGGCGCAGCTGCTCGGCCACGGCCTGCGGGTCGGCGGCGAGCTCGCCGTAGAGGGACACGGAGACGTGCTCGGGCAGGGCGGTCTCCCCGCCCGTCCCGGCGACGTCCCGGCGGCGCAGCAGCACCCAGTCCACCTGGCGGGCCAGCTCCGGGTCGTCCCCGAGCGCCGCCGGGTCCGCGGCGTGCACGGCCGCGGCGGCCGCCTCCACCCCGTGCCGGCGGGCCCGGGAGCGGTGCGGCAGCGGCTGCCAGCGTTCCTCGTCCTCGGGGTCCTCCGGGTCGGCGACGAAGGCCTCCGGGCCGTCGAGCGGGTCGAAGGGCCAGCGGGCGACCAGCGTCCGGGCCGCGGCGGGGTTGGCCTCGGGCAGGTCGTCCTCGGCCGGGGCGGGGCCGAGCGCGACGCCGGGCACCTCCCCCGCCAGACCGGCCACCTCCTCGAGGAAGGCCGAGGCCGGCAGGGGCTCCTTGTTGACTCCCTTGAACAGGGAGGTGCTCAGCCACAGGGCGGATCGCGCGCGCGTGTACGCGACGTAGGCCAGGCGCCGCTCCTCGCGCTCGGCGTGGGCGGCCACGGCCACGGCATAGGGGTCCGGGTTGCCCTCCTGGGCCGCCTTGGAGCTGTACTTGGTGCCGGCCGACTGGACCCAGTCCCGCTGGTCCTGGGCCCACGAGCCATCCCACTGCGGCAGCGACGCGCGGTCCCCGCGCAGGGGCCACGGCAGCGCGCCGGCCCCGGGGCTGGTCCAGCGGTCCGCCCGCGTGGACGGGAACGTGCCCTCCTGCAGGCCGGGGACCGCGACGACGTCCCACTCGAGCCCCTTCGAGGCGTGCGCGGTGAGCACCTGGACCAGGCCGGGGGTGGGTTCGGCGTTCTCGACGCCGAGGCCGTCCTCGTGCTCGAGGACGGACTCCGTCCAGGCCAGGAACGCCGTCAGGTCCGTCGCCGTGGTGCCGGCGCCGAAGTCGCGGGCCGCGTCCTGGAACGCGTTCAAGTGCCGCCGGGCCGCGGCCGCGGAGACGCCGGGCCGCAGGGCCACCTCGACGTCCAACCCCGTCTCACGGATCACCTCCGCGATGAGGTCGGCCGGGTCCTCCCCGGTGCGCGTGGAGAGCCGGCGCAGCTCGGCGTTGACGGCCCTCAGCCGGGCCAGGCCCTCGGGTGAGAAGCCGCGGCCGCGGGAGCCGACCCAGTCCGTCCCCTCCCCGGGCAGGGAGTCGAGGGCCTCCAGCAGGGCGGCGGCGTCGGCGTCCTCCTCGGGGCTCACGTCCCGGGCCGGGTCCGGGGCGTCCCCGGCGGGGTCCTCCCGCCCACCGCCGGCCCGCCGGGCCCGCAGCCGCGAGACGAACCGGGCGCGCTCCTGCAGCACCTCGAGGTCGGCCACGCCGATGCGCCAGCGCGGGCCGGTGAGCAGGCGGACGAGCTGGTCGCTGCGCGTGGGGTCGGCCAGCACGTGGAGGACGGCGAGCACCTCGGCGACCTCCGGCAGCGCCAGCAGCCCGGAGAGCCCGAGCACCTCGTAGGGCAGGCCGGCGGCGTCGAGCGCGTCCAGCACGGGGCCGAACTGGGCGCGGGTGCGGCACAGGACGGCGCGGCTCGGGGTGGTCCCCCCGGGCCCGGACCCGGTGAGGGCGCCGAGGCGGGCGACGACGTCGGCGGCCTCCTCCTCCGCGGTGACGAACCGGTCCACCCGGACGACGCCCTCCCCCGCGCCCGGCCGGGGCCGCAGGGTGCGCACCTCCACCGGCGCGCCGCCCGTCGCGGCGGCGTGGGCGTTCAGCGGTGCGGCGACGGCGTTGGCGACCGCCAGGATCGACTCCTCGTTGCGCCACGCGATCGTCAGGTGCGAGACGTCCGCGTTCACGCGCCGCGGGGCGCCGCCGGGGCCGGTCTCCAGTCGGGGGAAGGCGTGCGGGAAGGCGAAGAGCTGCCCGGCGGAGGCGCCGCGGAAGCCGTAGATCGACTGGTGGGGGTCACCCACCGCGGTGACGCAGTGCCCCAACCCGGGCGCGTCGTCCTCGGGGCCGCGCGGGCCGAACAGCCCGGCGAAGATCCGCATCTGGGCGTGGGAGGTGTCCTGGAATTCGTCCAGCAGCACCACGGGGAACCGCGCGCGCTCCTGCTCGCCGGCCGCCGGCACCTCGACGGCGATGCGCGCCGCGTGGCGCAGCAGGTCGCCGAAGTCCATCACGTCCTGCTCGCGCTTGACCTCGTCGTAGCGGGCCACGAGGTCCGCCATGAGGGCGCGGTCCGCCAGGCCGGTCAGGAACTCCTGGATCTCCTTCGAGGGGGTCTTGGCGCGCGGGGGCAGCGGCAGGGCGCTCCCCTGCTCGGCCAGCCGGGCGAGGAACTCGCGCACCTCGTCCGCACTCACCAGGTGCTCGGCCATGTCCCCGGCCAGCCGCAACGCCTGCGTGATGAGCCGGGACGGGGCCACGCCGAGGGTGTCCGCGACCACCGGATGCGAACGCACGACGGCGCCCATGAGCCGGTGGGCGTCCGCGCCTCCGAGCAGCCGCGCCTCCGGTTCCACGCCGATCCGCAGGCCGTGGTCCCTGACGAGCGCGCCGGCGTAGGAGTGGTACGTGGACACCCAGGCGCGGCCCAGGTCCTCGGGCTCCCCGTCGAAGCCGGGGATCTCGAGGCCGGAGCGCAGCAGGGCGTCCACGCGCCCGTTGATCCGCTCGGCGAGCTCACCGGACGCCTTCCGGGTGAACGTGACGCCGAGGACCTCGTCCGGGCGCACGAGACCGTTGGCCACGAGCCAGACCACGCGGTCGGCCATGGTGGCGGTCTTGCCGGAGCCGGCGCCGGCCAGCACCAGGCGCGGAGTGAGCGGGGCGGTGACCACCTCGGCCTGCTCCTCCGTGGGCGGGGGCAGCCGCAGCCGCGCCGCGATGTCCTCCGGGGAGTGGACCGCGTCCTCGACGCGCGGACGATCGGTCTGAGCGGCGGGATCGCCGGTCAGCGGGGCCATTCGGTGACCTGCCTTCCTTCGGAGCAGAGCGGACAGACGGAGGGCAGCGCGCACCGGCGGGCGCCGGCCTCGTGGAGGGCGAGGAAGCGCGGCCCCGTGGTGCGGCGGGCCGCCGTGAACACCTGCTCGAGCGCCCAGGTGTCCTCGTCCTCGAGGGCCGGCTGGTCCTGCACCTTGGTCTTCTGGGTGCCGGCGCCGAGCTGGACGAGGGCCGCGCCGGCCGGTGTCGTGGGGTGCTCCAGACCGGCGAGCGCGGCGCGCAGGGCGGGGTCCGTGGCGGGGTCGTCCCGGACCTGCTCCAGACCGCCGGCGCGGACGGCCACCTGATAGGCGGCCAGCTGGGGCTGGCGCGCCATCTCCGCGCCGGTGGGCGCGCTGCGGCCGGTCTTGAGGTCGGCGATGAAGGGTCGGCCCTGCGCATCCGCCTCGAGCCGGTCCACGACGCCGGTGATCCGGACGGTGGTCCCGCCCCAGGTCAGGTCCGCGAGGAGCCGCACCTCCTGGGCCACGGGCCGACGCCCGGCCGCCCGGGCGATGCTCCAGTAGCCGATGTAGGCGTCCACCAGGCCGCGGGCCCGGTCGTGCTCGATCTCCGTGATCCAGCCCTCCGGCAGGCCGAGTTCGGGCAGGCGGCGTTCCAGTTCGGCGCGCACGTCCTCGGGCACGCCCTCGGGGTGGTGTTCGGCCACCGAGTGCACGAGCGTGCCCACGGACTGGGCGAGGGTTCCGCCCGCGTTCGCGCCGACGTGGTACAGCACCCAGTTCAGCGGATTGCGCAGGGCCGTCTCCACGCGGGAGGGCGAGAGCGCGACGACCTCGCGCTCCGGGTCGACGAGCGCGGCCTCGGTGGACAGCGGCAGCAGGCCCCACCAGCGTCGGGGGTCCGCGACGGTCACGCCGTCCTCGGCGAGGACCGCCAGGCCGGCGGCCGCCGCGGCCCGGGATGTCGCCCCGTCGGCCGCGTCCGCCTCGTCCCCGGCCTCCAGGACGCGGCGCAGCCGGCCGACGAGCGCGGACGCCGTGATCGGGTCGGGGACCGCGGTGAGCCGCCGGACGCCGGCGGCGTCGCGCGCCTCGGCGGGCAGCCGTTCGGGCGGGTCCACCAGGTCGAGGAAGTCGGAGGGGCCCTCATCCGGCGAGCGGACGGCCGTGACGACCACCTGACGCCGTGCCCGGGAGACCGCGGCCGCGAGCATGCGCAGCTCGTCCTGACGCACCTCGCGCAGCCGGGTGCGGTGATCCGTGGGCCACGGGGCGTCCGCGGGCAGGGTCACGAGGTCCACGAGGTCGGTGGCGCCGAGCAGCTGGCCGCGCAGCCGGGTGTTCGGCCACACGCCCTCCTGCAGGCCCACGACGATCACCGTGTCCCACTCCTGGCCGGCCGCCGCGGCAGGGGTGCGCACGTGCACGGCGTCACCGGACTCGGCACGGCGGGCCAGGGTGTCCACGGGCAGGTCCTGGGACTCCATGTAGACGGCGAACGACTCGGGCGACGCGCCCGGGAACTGGTCCACGAAGCGCTCGGCCACCTTGAACAGGGCGACGACGGCGTCGAGGTCCGCGTCCGCCCGGCGGGACTCGCGGCGCTCGTTCGCGTGCTCGGCGGGCCGCAGCGCGAGCGAACGCCACCGCTCGGCCCGACCGGAGGCGGACCACAGCGCCCACAGCACGGTCTCGGGCGAGGCCGAGGGGGCGCGGGCGGCCTCCAGGCCGTCCCGGAGCATCCAGTGGACGCGGCGCAGGGCGCGGTGCCGCTCGTGCTCGGGGCCGGCCAGGCTCGGGTCCAGCAGGGCCGCGGCGAGCAGCGCGTCCGAGGTGCGCCGGCCGCCCCGGCCCCGCTCGGCGGCCAGCAGGTCCTGGCGCAGCCGCCGCACGTGCAGCGCGCTGGCCATCCCGTACCGGCCGGTGAGCAGTCCCACGACCTCGTCCGGGTCGAGCACGTCCTCGACCCGGGCCTCCGGATCCTCCGCGAGCGCCCCCGCCGCGTCCACCAGCGTGAGCAGGGGCGCGACGGCGGGCTCCTCCTTCAGCACGAGCCCGGCGGCGTCGCGCAGCACGGGGACGCCCTCGGCCTCCAGGTGGCGGGCGAGCGCGGCCACACGGGAGCCGGAGCGGGCGACCACGAGGATCCGGTCCAGGGGCACCCCGTCCTCGTGGTGGACCCGCAGCACCCGTTCGAGGACGAGCTGGTCCTCGTGGGCGCGGGTGGGCACGACGTGCGCGCGGACGGCGCCGTCACCGTCCGCCGGGACGGTCTCGGTCCGGGTCCGTTCGACGCCGGCGGTGCGCTGGCGGACCCGGCGGGCCACGCGCAGGTAGGCGTCCTGGACCTCGGCGCGCATGCGGTGCCCGCGCGTCAGCACCCGGACGCGCCCGTCCGGGGACGCGGGCGGGGCGGCCCCCGGCACGGGATCGGGGTCGAGGACCCCGGGGTACCGGGCGAGGAGGTCGGGCCGGGCGCCGCGGAAGCCCTCCACGGTGGTGTCCGGCGACGCGGTGAGCAGCACGTCCCGCCCGCGTCCGAGCACGGTGAGCAGGTCGTGCACGGCGGGGGTGGCCTCGTGGAGGTCCTCGACCACGAGCACGGCCAGGCGGTCCCGCTCCGCCGCCACGAACGCCTGCGCCGCGGCGTCGCGCTCCGGGTCCTCGGGATGCCGCTCGGTGAGCACGCGGACGGCGGCGGACAGCAGCCCGGCGGCGTCGAACGCCTCGGCCATGCCCAGGTCGATCCGGTCCCGGTAGTCCTGCAGCAGCACGGCCGCGGCCTCCCACTCGGGGCGCCCGTGGGCGGTGCCGAGCTCCTGCAGGCGGCCCGGCTCGAGGCCGAGCTCGCTCATGCGGTCCACGAGCTCGCGGACCTCACGGCGGAATCCCCTCGCCTCCACGGCGGGGGCGACGTCGTCCGGCCAGTCCGGCGCGGCGGCGAGGCCGGCGGCGTAGCCCTCGAGCAGCTCGGCGATCACCGTGTCCTGCTCGGCACCGGTGAGCAGCCGGGGGGCGACCTCCAGATGCCTCAGCGGTCCCGTGACGCGGGCACGGCGCAGCAGGTCGAACGCGTAGGAGGACCAGGTCCGCACGGGGGTGACGGCGCGGGTGCCCCGACCGGCGGCGGCGAGCCGGCGGGTCAGCGCGTCACGCAGCCGCGCCGCCGCATCCCGGCTCGGGGCCAGCAGCAGGAGGGACTCGGGGTCCAGCCCCGCCTCGATCCGGCGGGCCGCGTACTCGACCGCCACGGTGGTGCGCCCCGTGCCGGGGGCGCCCAGCACGAGCACGGCGCCGTGCCCGGGGGCGAGCGAGGCGATCGCCTCCTGCTCGTCCGTGAGCGTGATCCGGTCCTCGGGCGCGGCGGCCGTGCGCACCAGCCGAGCGGCCCGTTCCGGCGCCGCCGCGTCGTCGTCGAAGGGGTCCACCCCGTGTTCCCTGGTCATGGCCTCATCCTCGCACCGGGCCCGGACACGATACGGTCGGCGATCGCACGGATCGCCCGCGCGGCGCCGTCGTCGGGCTCCCAGCGGGCCCGGGGCAGGTCCATGCGCCCGGCCGGGGTGCGGGGCATGGCCTCGCGTTCGTGCTCGACGGCGGCCCGCGCGGCCAGCTCCGGAGGCAGCGAGCCGTCGGCCCGGACCACGCGCCACCAGGGCGTGCCGGGGCTCGATTCGGCCATCGCCCGGCCGGCCTGCCGCGGACCGCCGACCCCCAGCAGGCCGGCCAGCCCCCCGTAGCTGACGGCGCGTCCGGGCGGGACCAGACGGGCGAGCGCCTCGAGCCCCTCGCCGAGGGTGAGCGGTCCGTCGTCGCGGTGGCGGGCGCCGGGGAGCACAGGGTGATCGGTCACGACCCCATCCTGTCGTGTCCGCCGCTCCGGGTAGCGTGAGGCGCGTGACTTGGCATGAGAGCATCCGCGCCGGCTTCGACCTCGAGACCACCGGACGTGATCCGCGCACCGCGCTGATCGTGACCGCCACCCTGGTGATGGTGGACGAGCAGGGCCGCGCCGCGTCGTCGGCCGAGTGGCTCGTGGACCCGGGCGTGCCCATCCCGGCCGAGGCGGCCGAGGTCCACGGCGTCACCACGGAGCGGGCGCAGGCGGAGGGCATGCCCGCCGCGCAGGGTGTCACGGAGATCACCGAGACCCTGCGGGACCTGTTCGCCGCGGGCATCCCCGTGGTGGCGTTCAACGGCGTGTACGACTTCACGGTGATGGACCGGGAGGCGCGCCGCCACGGGCTGACGCCGCTCGAGGCCCGCCCCGTGATCGACCCGTTCGTGCTGGACAAGCAGGTGGACCGGTTCCGCAAGGGCAAGCGCACGCTCTCCGCGGTGTCCGAGCACTACGGGGTGACCCTGGAGAACGCGCACACCTCCGCGGCGGACGCCCTCGCCGCCGTCCAGGTGGCCGACGCCCTGGCCGCCCAGTACGAGCAGCTGCGCGTCGCGCCGGCGGACCTGCACGAGCGGCAGGTCCGCTGGAAGGCCGAGCAGGCGGAGAGCTTCGAGCAGTACCTGCGGCGCAAGGACCCGCAGGCCACCGTCTCGCGCCACTGGCCGGTCGAGGCCGAGCGCTGAGCGCCCGGCCCCGACCCGCGCTCGGGTCTCAGGCCTGGGGCGTCGCCGCCGCGGCCGCCTTCGCCGCGGCCGGCAGCGCGTCGAGCACCCGGGTGACCGCCGCGTCGTCGTGGGCGGCGGAGACGAACCAGGCCTCGAACACGGACGGCGGCAGGTACACGCCGGAGGCCAGCATCGACTGGAAGAACGGGGCGTAGCGGAAGACCTCCTGGCCCTGGGCGTCCCGGTAGTCCCGCACGCCGGTGCCGGAGGTGCCGAACGCCAGGGAGAACAGGGTGCCGGCCCGCTGGATCGAGTGGTCCACGCCCTCGGCGTCGAGCGCGGCCACGAGGCCCTCGCGCACGGCGTCCGAGGCGCGCGTCACGGCCGCGTAGACGGCCTCGTCGGCGCGGGAGAGCGTGGCGTGGCCGGCGGCCATGGCCACCGGATTCCCGGAGAGGGTGCCGGCCTGGTACACGGGGCCGAGCGGGGCCAGGTGGTCCATGATCTCGGCGGAGCCGCCCAGGGCGGCCGCGGGCATGCCGCCGCCGATCACCTTGCCGAAGCACCAGATGTCCGGGGTCCAGCCCTCGGGCTGTCCGGACAGGCCCCAGCCGCCCGTGGCGGTGGCGCGGAAGCCGGTGAGCACCTCGTCCCAGATCAGCAGCGCGCCGTGGCGGCGGGTGATCTCGCGCAGGAACGCGTTGAAGCCCTCGGCGGGCTCCACGACGCCCATGTTGCAGGGCACGGCCTCCGTGATGAGCGCGGCGATGCGCTCATCGTGCTCGGCGAACACGGCCTCGACGGCGGCGCGGTCGTTGTAGTCCACCACGAGGGTCTCGGAGGCGGCGGCCTCGGTGACGCCCGCGGAGCCGGGCAGGGCGGCGGTCGCCACGCCCGAGCCGGCCGCGGCCAGCAGGCCGTCCGAGTGGCCGTGGTAGCAGCCGGCGAACTTCACGATCAGGTTGCGGCCGGTCACGCCGCGGGCCAGGCGCAGGGCCGTCATGGTGGCCTCGGTGCCGGTGGACACGAAGCGCACGCGCTCGACCGGGACCTTGGAGGCGATCAGCTCGGCCAGCGCGGTCTCCTCCAGCGTGGAGGTGCCGAAGCCGAGGCCGCGGTCCACGGCGGCGTGCACGGCCTCGACGACCTCGGGGTGCTGGTGGCCCAGCAGCATGGGGCCCCACGAGCAGACCAGGTCCACGTACTCGTTGCCCTCGACGTCGGTCAGGTACGGGCCGCGTGCGCCGGCCATGAACCGGGGCGTGCCGCCCACCGAGCCGAAGGCGCGCACGGGTGAGTCGACGCCGCCGGGGATGACGGCCTGGGCCGCGGCGAAGGCGGCGGCGTTGGTGGTCGGCTGGGACGCGGTCACAGGGACCCCTCCTTCATCCAGCGGCCGAGCTCGGCCGCCCAGTAGGTGAGCACGGAGTCGGCGCCGGCGCGCCGGATGGAGAGCACGGACTCGACGATCGAGGCCTTCCGGTCGATCCAGCCGTGCGCGGCGGCGGCCTCGATCATCGCGTACTCCCCCGAGATCTGGTACGCGGAGACGGGCACGTCCGCCATGTCCGCCACGTCGCGCACGATGTCCAGGTAGCTCATCGCGGGCTTGACCATCACCATGTCCGCGCCCTCCTCGAGGTCGAGGGCGACCTCGAGCAGGGCCTCGCTCCGGTTGGCGGCGTCCATCTGGTAGGTCTTGCGGTCGCCCGTGAGCTGGGAGTCGACGGCGTCGCGGAACGGCCCGTAGAACGCCGAGGAGTACTTCGCGGCGTAGGCGAGGATCGCGGTCTCGTGGTGGCCGGCGCCCTCGAGGGCCTCCCGGATCACGCGGACCTGGCCGTCCATCATCCCGGAGGGGCCGAGCACGTCCGCACCGGCCTCGGCCTGCGCGACGCCCATCCGGGCGTAGATCTCCAGCGTCGCGTCGTTGTCCACGGCGCCCTCGGCGGTGAGCACGCCGCAGTGGCCGTGGTCGGTGAACTCGTCCAGGCACAGGTCGGACATCACGACGAGCCCGTCCCCCACCTCCGCCTTCACGTCCCGGATGGCCCGGTTCAGGACGCCGTCCGGGTCCAGGGCGGCGCTGCCGACGGCGTCGCGCGTGGTCGGCACGCCGAACAGCATGATGCCGCCCAGGCCCAGCTCGGCGGCCTCGGCCGCGGCGGCCTTGAGCGAGTCCGCGGTGTGCTGCACGACGCCCGGCATCGAGGCGATCGGCACGGGCTCGGCGGCGCCCTCCTTGATGAAGGCCGGCAGGATCAGCTCGGCGGGGTGCAGGCGCGTCTCGGCGGCGAGGCGGCGCATCGCGGCGGACCGGCGCAGACGCCGGGGACGGTGCAGCGGGAAGGACATGACGGGGTCACACGCTCCTGGTTCGGGGACCCGTCCAGTCTAGGCGCGGAGGCTGACCGCGCGCCGGGTACAGTCATGGCGCCCCGTTCGCCGTCGAGAGGCCCGTGATGCCCCCGCGCCTGCGCCCCGGTCAGACCCTGCTGCTGGCCTCGCTCGTCTTCGGCCTGTTCTTCGGCGCCGGCAACCTGATCTTCCCCGCCGGCCTGGGCCGGGATGCGGGCGCCGCGGTCACGCCGGCCACGCTCGGCTTCCTCGTCACGGCGGTGGGGCTGCCGGTCCTGGGCATCGTCGCCTCGGCGGTGACGGGGGCGCGCTCGGTCCGTGAGATGACGGCGCCCGTCTCCCGGCGCTTCGCCGTGGCGTTCACGTGCCTGCTGTACCTGACGATCGGCCCCCTCTTCGCCATCCCCCGCACCGCCACGGTGTCCTATGAGATCGGTGTCGCGCCCCTGGCGGGCGACGGCGGCCTGCGGCTGCTCGGCTTCACGGCGGCGTTCTTCGCGGTCGCCGCGGTGGCGGCGTTCCGTCCGGGCCGGCTCATGGAGTGGGTGGGGCGCTACCTGACCCCGGCGTTCCTGGTCCTGCTCGGCGCCCTGGTGGCGGCCGCCGTCGTGGCCCCGATGAGCACGGGCGCCCTGCCCTCGCCGACCCCCGCCTACGCCGACGGGGCGCTCGTGCGGGGCCTGCTGGACGGCTACAACACCATGGACGCGCTCGCCTCGCTCGCCTTCGCGGTCGTGATCGTCGACGCCGCCCGGCGCCTGGGCGTGACGGGCCCGCGCCGCATGGCGGTGGAGCTGGGCAAGGCGGGGCTGCTCGGCGGTGCGGCGATGGCGGTGGTCTACGCCTCCCTGGCGTACGTCGGCGCCACGAGCCACGGCGCGTTCGCGCAGGCCGCGAACGGCGGCGACGTCCTCGCCCGCACCGCGAGCCACTTCTTCGGCGCGGCGGGCGTGTACCTCATCGCGGCCATCGTCGTCGTCGCGTGCCTGAAGACCTGCATCGGACTGATCGTGGCGTGCACCGAGATGTTCGCGGAGATGTTCCCCGGGTCCTACCGGCTGTGGGCGAGCCTCTTCCTCGTCGTGTCCTTCGCGCTCGCCAACCTGGGCCTGGAGGCGATCATCGCCTGGTCCGTCCCGGTGCTGATGTTCCTCTACCCGATCGCCGTCGTCGTCATCCTGCTCGGTCTCGCCTGGGCCTGGGTGCGGGACCACCCGGCGGTGGCCCGCTGGGTGGTCGCCTGCACGGGGCTCGCCGCCTTCTTCGACCTGCTGGGCGCCCTGCCGGAGGCGCTCGCGACGACGCCGCCCGTCACCGCCCTGACGGGCCTGGCCGGCCGGGTGCTGCCCGGCTACGCGGTCGGCTTCGGCTGGGTGGTCCCGGCGCTCGTCGGGCTGGTCGTCGGCACGCTGGCCGCCGCCTCGCGGCCCCGCCCGCGCCGGGGCGAGCGGGAGGCGATCCCGGTCACCGCCGGCCACGGGCGCACCGCCGCCGACTAGGGTGGGACACATGCCCGAACCCACCCCCGCATCCCTGCGCATCGCCGTCCTGATGGACAGCGACAACGTCTCCCCCAAGTTCGCCCCCCTGATCCTCGAGGAGCTCGCCACCTACGGCACCCCCACGATCAAGCGTGCGTACGGCGACTGGACCACGACCAACCTCAACGGCTGGAAGAAGGCGCTGAACCACCACGCGATCCAGCCGGTCCAGCAGTTCGCCTACACCGTGGGCAAGAACTCCTCGGACTCCGCGCTCATCATCGACGCGATGGACCTGCTCTGGATGGGCAACGTGGACGCGTTCGCCCTCGTCTCCTCCGACTCCGACTTCACGCGCCTGGCCACCCGCCTGCGCGAGGGCGGCAAGCGCGTGATCGGCCTGGGCGCCCGCAAGACCCCCGCCTCGCTGCGCAACGCCGTGGACCAGTTCATCTACCTCGAGCTGCTCGGCACCGCCACGGACCACGACGTCGACGACGACGAGACCGGCGAGGACGCCCCCGCCAAGGAGGAGAACGCCAAGGCGTCCGAGGGCTCCGGCCGCTCGGGGTCCCGCCGCGGCGGTCGAGGCCGCGGTCGCGGGTCCAAGACCACCGACGCCGCCGAGTCCCCCGAGGCCACGGACGCGGACGCCGAGGCCCCCGCCGCCGACGAGGCGCCCGCCGGGGACGCCGCCGCCGACGAGGCGCCCGCCGGGGACGCCGCCGCCGGCAAGGACGGGAAGGCCGCGGAGGCGAAGTCCGGGGCCGGTCGGCGGGGCCGCCGTGCGTCGTCGTCGGACGTCACCGAGGACCCGACCCCGCCCGAGGTGCCGGTCGAGGCCGAGCCCGAGCACGACGAGGCCGACGCCGCCCCGCGCATCGACCTGCAGGCCGCGCTCACCAAGGCCGTCAACGCCACGAGCACCGACGACGGCTGGGCCACGCTGTCCCTGATCGGCCAACACCTGAGCCGCACCCACGTGGACTTCGACCCGCGCGACTTCGGACACTCCAAGCTCTCCACCCTCGTGGAGGACCAGCCGTACCTGCGCACCCGCACCGAGGGCCGGACCATGGAGGTCTCGCTGGTCCGCCGCCGCAGCCGCCGCGCCGAGGGCTGAGCGGCACGGCCCGTCGTCCCCCGCGGCCGGCGGGCCGGTCCACCGGCCGTTCACCCGCCGGCCACCCGCCCACCACGCCCGTTCGGTAGGCTCCCCGGCATGGGGAACACTCTGGACTTCCTGCGCGGCGTCGACCGCCTGCACGCCTTCTACACGGAGAACGTGCGCATGCTCGCGCACGCGTACGACCTGACGGATGAGGAAGCCTCGGAGCTGCTCGCCAACACGGGCTTCACCAACGTCTCGGTCGCCATCCTGCGCGGCCCGCGGGTGGACATCATGGCCGCCGCCACCGGCGTGCCGCAGGACGAGAGGCACGACGCCGGCCCGGCGCCGACGGAGGACGACGCGCCCGACCCGGACGGCGGCCGCCCCGACTGAGCCTCGCTTCGAGTGCGGACGGGCGGCTCAGGCCGCAGCGCGCAGCACGGCCAGCACTCCGGCCGCATCCGGCGTGGGGGCCGTCCCGAGCAGGGGCAGACCCCGCCGCGCGCATGTGTCCCGGGTCGGCGCGCCGATCGCCACGAGCCGCACCCGCTCCCCCACCAGCGGCGTCAGACCCGCGGCCACGAACTCCTCCGCCGCGGACGAGCTGGTGAGCACCACGGCGGTCCCCGCCGCGACCTCGGCCAGCCGCGCGGGCGTCACGACGTCCCCCCGGCCCTCGTCCGCCGCCCCGTCGAGCAGCCGCCTGCCGGCCTGCGCCGGATACGGCACCGTCCGGTAGGCGAGCCCGGTCCGCACGTCCCAGCCCGCCGCGCGCAGGCCGTCGGCGAGGCGGGACCGGGCCCGATCGGACTGGGGCAGCCACGCGCGGGCGCCGCGGGGATGCAGGGCGGCGAGTCCGGCGATCAGGCCCTCGGCGGAGCGGTCCTCGGGCGGCAGCCACGGCGCCGCGTCGCAGCCCGCCTCGGTCAGCACCCGTGCCGTGCCCGGTCCGGTGACCGCGATCCGCGCGCCCGCCGGGACATGGCCGTCCCAGCCGACGGCCCTGAGCGCGCGCACGGTGTTGGGGCTCGTCACCACGAGCCAGCGGGACCCGTCCGAGCGCACCGGCCCGGCCGCATCACCGTCGGCCCCCGCCCAGTCCGCGAGCAGCGCGCGCAGGGGGCCGTCGTCGTCGGGCAGTGCGAAGTCGGTCAGCGGCAGGAAGCCGACCCGCAGCCGCCGCCCCGCCACCTCGGTGCCGGCGAGACCGGCCTCGAGGTCGCCGGCCTGGGCCGGCTGGCGGGTGAGCAGGACGCGCATCTCAGGCCGGGTCGTCGGGGCGCGGGGCGCCGTCGCCCCGGTCCACCCCGCGCACCGTGCCGGGCAGCAGGTCGGCGCCCTCGGCCACGAACTGCTCGGCCACGTGCACGCCGAGTGCCTCCGCGGCCACGAACAGGGTGTCCTCGAGCCACTCGTCGCCGGCCGCCGGGTCGCCGGCCACGTCGGTCGGCACCGGGTCGAGCTGCACGGACGAGGTCCGGCGCAGCACGCGCGAGCCGTCGAGGGCGGCCACCATCGCGGTCATCTCGATGCGCGGCGCGCCGGCCTCGCCGTCGGTCACGCGGGCCACGGCCCCGATCGGCGCGGCGCAGCCGGCCTCGAGGCGGCGCAGCAGGGCCCGCTCGGCGGTGACCGCCACGTGGGTGTCCCGATCGTCGACCAGCTCGAGGGCGGCGTGCAGCCTCCCGACCGGCGCCTCGGGGTCCAGGAGCGCCCGACCGAGGAAGGACTCGTCCTCGGCCCGGATCTCCACGGCCAGGGCGCCCTGCCCGGGGGCGGGCACCATGACCTCCGGGTCGATCCGCTCGGTGATCACGTGGTCCAGGCCGAGCCGGTCGAGCCCGGCACAGGCCAGGATCACGGCGTCGAGGTCACCGCGGGGCGAACCCGCGGCGGCCGGGGCGTGATCGTCGTGCTGCTCCAGCCCGGGCACGCGGGCCAGGCGAGTCTGCACGTTGCCGCGGATGTCCACCAGCTCCAGATCCGGGCGCAGCGCCTTGAGCTGGGCCACGCGGCGCGGCGAGCCCGTGCCCACCCGGGCGCCCTCGGGCAGGGTCGCCAGGGTGAGGCCGTCGCGGGCGCACAGGGCGTCCCGCAGGTCGGCCCGGGCCGGCACCGCGGCGATCTCGAGGGTCTCCGGTTGGACGGCCGGCAGGTCCTTGAGCGAGTGCACGGCCGCGTCCACGACGCCGTCGAGCACGGCGGCCCGCAGCGCCGAGGCGAACACGCCGGTGCCGCCCAGCGAGGCCAGCGAGCCGGTGGTGACGTCGCCCTCGGTGCGGATCACCACCAGCTCGTGGGCCAGGCCGGAGCGCTCCGTGAGCGTCTCGGCCACGTGGGTGGTCTGCGTGGTCGCCAGGGCGGAGCCCCGGGTGCCGATGCGCAGGGGGGTCACGGTCTCAGGCCTCCTCGGCGGGGGCCGCGGCGCCCGCCTCGTGCTCGGCCAGCCCGCGCACGGCGGCGTCGACAGCGGACGTCGTCGGCCGCGTCGAGCCGTCCCGCATCACCTTGACGCAGCAGTCCGGCCGGCACACGTCGTACCACGCCGGGAAGCAGCCGACCGCGGCGCGACCCTCGCGCCGGCCCAGCCGCTCCTCCACGATGTCCACGAGCCCGGCCACGAACCGCGGGTCGGTGCCCGGGGTGGGGCTGCGACGGAACCCCACGCCCAGCCCCTCGGCGGTCTCCTTGGCCTCGGTGTCGAGGTCCCAGACCACCTCCATGTGGTCCGAGACGAACCCCAGCGGCACGACGATGAAGCCCGCCACGGCACGCCCCTGCGCGTCCGTCTCGGCGCCCTCGCCCGCGAGGTGCTCCATCGCGTCGTTGATGTCCGGCTCCAGCCACGGCACCGAGGGCGGGCCGGAGCGCGACTGGTACACGAGCGACCACGGCACGTCCGCGGCCTCGGGCACGCCGGCGAGGATCTCGCGGGCCACGTCGAGGTGCTGCGCCGAGTACACGTCCGCACCCTCGTCGCCCGGCTCCGCCCCCGCCTGCGCGCGCAGGTCTGCGGCGAGGCCGCGCGGGCCGGCCGCGGCGGCGTCGGAGGTGGGGATCGAGTGGGTCGCGAAGAGCACGTGGATCCGCGCGTCGTCCCCCAGCTCCGCGCGCAGCGAGGCCAGGTTCGCGCGCAGGCCGTCCCGGAACGGCTCGATGAAGCCGGGGTGGTTGAAGTACTGGCGCGTCTTGTCCAGGTCCACCTTCCCGGTCAGGCCGGTCTGCTCCATGGCCATGCCCATGTCCTCGCGGTACTGGCGGCACGAGGAGTAGCAGGAGTACGCGGAGGTGGTGACCGTCAGGATGCGGCGGTGCCCGTCGGCGTGCATCCGCGCGAGGGTGTCCGGGAAGTAGGGCTCCCAGTTGCGGTTGCCCCAGTACACGGGCAGGTCCAGGCCGCGGGCGGCCAGCTCGGCCTCGATGGCCGCCTTCAGCGCGCGGTTCTGCGCGTTGATGGGGCTGACGCCGCCGTTGGCGCGGTAGTGGGTGGCGACCTCCTCGAGGCGCTCGTCCGGGATGCCGCGCCCGCGCGTGACGTTGCGCAGGAACGGGATCACGTCGTCCTGGCCCTCGGGCCCGCCGAAGGAGGCGAGCAGCAGGGCGTCGTAGTCCTTGGGGGCCATCACGCCGCACGCGTCGTAGTCGACGCCGGCGGCGGCCTTCTCGGGCGTCCGGAGGGCCGGGGCGACGCCGGCGTCCGGGCCGGTGTGGACGGGCGCGTCGGCGCGGGGCTCGGGGGCGGCAGTCATCAGGCCAGCACCTCCGCGATCTCGGCGGTCTCCAGACGGCGTCCGGTGTAGAACGGCACCTCGCTGCGCACGTGCAGGCGGGTCTCGTTGTTGCGCAGGTGGCGCATCATGTCCACCAGGTCCGTCAGCTCGTCCGCCTCGAGGCCCAGCAGCCACTCCCAGTCGTTCAGGCCGAACGCGCTGGTGGTGTTCGCCCACACCTGCGGGAAGTCCTGGCCGAGCTGGCCGTGCTCGCGGAGCATGCGGGCCCGCTCCTTCGGGTCCAGCAGGTACCAGTCGTACGAGCGCACGAACGGGTAGAAGCACAGCCACTTCAGGGCCTTGCGGCCCATGGCGAAGGCGGGGACGTGGTCCTTGTTGAACTCGGCCATGCGATCGGCGCCCATGGCCGAGAGCACCATCGTGGTGCCCTCGAGCAGACGGGTGCGGCGCAGCTCGCGGATGCCGGCCTGCAGGTCCTCGGGCACCTGGCCGTACATCCACACCATGACGTCGCCGGCCTCGCGCATGCCCGAGACGTCGTAGACGCCGCGCACGGTCACGCCGGTCTGGGCCACCCGCGCGACGGCCTCGTCGAACTCCTTGGCGGCCTTCTTCGCGTCGCGGCCCTCCAGTCCCAGCCAGCCTGGCTCGCCCTGCGGGCGGGCGAACACGGTGTAGGTGGTGAACCAGTCCTTGCCGGCCTCGGCAGGGGTGGTGGTGCTGTCCTTGGTCATGGTCCTCTTCCTTGGGATCCGATTGCGTCAGGGGTGGTCTGGGGGCGAGGTCAGCCGGCGGGCGGTGCGTCGGCGCCGAGGGTGCGGTCCACGCCGGCGACGACGGCGGCCAGCCCGGTGCCGTGCACCCAGCTGCCCACGAGGTCGAGGCCGGGCACGTCCCGTGCCCAGTCGATCAGCGTGTCCGCCTTCGCGCGGTCGGGGCCGGCCTGCGGCGGGATGGAGCGGCGCCAGCGGGTGACGGTGCGGGCGACGACGTCCTCCTCCGCCAGCGGCACCCCGGTGAGAGTCGCCGTGTCCACGAGCGCCTGCGCGAGCAGCTCCTCGTCCGCGCTGCGGTGGCCCAGGGCCTCGGGCCCGCCGCCCTGGCGGCCGTAGGACAGGCGCAGCACGTGGCGGTGGGGATGGCGGGCGACACCGTCCTCCTGCGGACGCGCGACGACCTCGCGCAGCCACGCCCACTTGGCGGTGGCGTGGGTCAGGGCCTTGGCGGCCACGTCCGTCCCGGCGCCGACCAGCACTCCGGTGCCGCGTGGCGCGTCGTCCAGGCCCGCGGCCTCGACGACGAGCGTGGCCAGCGCGATGCCCTCGCCGAGGGCGGGGCCGGCGTCGGGGTCCAGGGCCTCGGCCGAGAGCGGGGCCAGCAGGTCCCAGGCGGTGACGCCGTCCACGGCCAGCACGACGCGGTCCACGTCGAGCCCGCGGACGACCTCGTCGTCCCGGTCCGAGATCTGGGCCCACCAGCCGCCGGTGGCGGGCACGCGGGACAGGGCGGCCACCCGGACACCGCGCAGGACGGTGGCCCCGTCCTCGCGCAGCGCCTCGACGAGCCGGCCGGTGAGGCGGACCATGCCGCCGTCCAGACCGGCCACGAGCGAGCCGGGGGTCCCGGTGGACCGCAGCGCGGCGACGCCCGCGGCCAGCCCGCCGTGCTCCACGGCGGCGGCGAGCAGGCCGGGGGCCACGCGCTCCAGCTCGACGACCGCGGGGTCGGCCGAGTGGACTCCGGCGACGACGGGGGCCACGAGGCGGTCGAGCACCTCGTCGCCGAGGCGGTCGGCCACGACCTGCGCGACGGTCACCGGCTCGCCGGCCGCGAGCGCGGCGGCCCAGCGATCCATGGGGGCCTCGGCGTCCTGCCGGGCGCGCTCCAGGCCGGCCGGCGTGAGGGCGGCGGCGAGGTCCTCGGCGTCGAGGTCGCCGGGGATGCCGACGATGCCGAGACGCGGGGCGCGCACGGGGCCGGCGGGACCGTGCAGCCACGAGCCGAGGGGCTCGGGCGCGACGATCTTCTCGCCCAGCCCGAGCTCCTCCACGAGCGCGCGCACGGCGGCGCCGCGGACGGCGAACGACTCGGCGCCGCCGTCGAGTTCGAGGGTCTGGGTCTCGGGGGCCCCGGTCTCGCCGTGCGAGGGGACGTCGAGGAAGCGCGGGGAGACCGCGCCCCCGAGCACGGAGGTGGCCTCGGCGAGGGTCACGTCCCAGCCCGCCGTGGACAGTCGGTGGGCCGCGACGAGGCCGGCGATGCCGCCGCCGACCACGAGCGCCGTGCCGCTCATGCGCGCTCCTCCCGCTCGGCGGTCTCGACCCCCGGTGCCGGGTCCTGGCCCTCCCGCTCCGGCACGGGCAGGGAGTGGATCAGCTCGACCACGCGGGTCAGCACGGCCGCGTCCGTCTCCGGCGGCACGCCGTGGGCGAGGTTGACGACGTGGCCGGGCGCGAGGGCGCCGGAGGCGACGACGTCGCGCACGTGGGCCTCGAGGACCTCCCACGGGGCGGCGAGCAGGGCCGGGTCGATGTTGCCCTGCAGGGGCACGGCGCCGCGTCCGTCGGGGCCGGGGTTCGCGCTGAGCCGGCGGTGCGCCTCGGCGAGCGTGAGGCGGTGGTCCACGCCGACGGCGGTCGCGCCCGCGTCACGCAGGTGGTGCAGGAACTCTCCGGTGCCCGTGCCGAAGTGCAGGAGCGGGGCGCCGTCGGGGACGCCGGGCCCGGCGAGGTCGGCGACATGGGCGAGGGCCGCCGTCGAGTGCGGCTGCACGTGCTCGAGGTAGTCGTCCGCCGAGAGCGAACCGGCCCACGAGTCGAACAGCTGCGCGGCGGAGGCGCCGGACTCGAGCTGGGCGCGCAGGAACTGGCCGGACACGGTGGCGGCCCAGCCGGCCAGGGCGGCCCAGGTCTCGGGGTCGGCGTGCATCATGCGTCGCGGGCCGAAGTGGTCGCGGGAGGGACGGCCCTCCACCATGTACGCCGCCAGCGTGAAGGGGGCGCCGGCGAAGCCGATCAGGGGGCGCGGGCCCAGCTCGGCGACGGTGGCCGCGACGGCCTCGCGGATGACGTCCAGGGCGGCGTCCTCGAGGACGGGCAGCGCGGCGACGTCGTCGGCGGTGCGGACGGCCTGGCCGAGCACGGGGCCCACGCCGGGCTGGATCTCCACGTCCACGCCCGCCAGGCGCAGGGGGACCACGATGTCCGAGAAGAAGATCGCCGCGTCGACGTCATGGCGGCGCACCGGCTGCATCGTGATCTCCCGGACCAGGTCCGGCATGAGGCAGGAGTCGAGCATCCCGATCCCCTCGCGCACCTGGCGGTACTCCGGCAGCGAACGGCCGGCCTGCCGCATGAACCACACGGGGTGGCGGTCGGGGCGCTGGCCGCGCAGCGCGCGGAGGAGCGGGCTGGCCACGGTCGAGCGTGACGGATCCTCGGTGCGCAGCGGGTGCTCGGCGGGCAGTGCCGGGACGGCCGCGGGGGTCTCGGGGGTCTGGGACAGGGCGGACATGCCCCCAGTGTCCCACCGGTCGTGTCGCGGTGGCACATCCGCGTCCTCCGTGAGCGTCGTCACACTGGCCGACGGCACCCGGGTCAGGTCCGCCTTCCCGGACGGGCGGGGCGGTCGGGGCTAGACTTGGCCCGCTGTGACTGTCTTCTCTCTCGTCGCCTCCCACCATGACCTGGACCTGGACACGGTCGCCCGCCTCAGCGCCGGCGCGACCGGGGTCGGGCCCGCCCTGCCCGGCAGCGGCGCGGCGGGCGCCGTCGTGCTGGCCACGTGCAACCGCGTGGAGATCTACGCCGAGGCCGACGCGGCCGGCGTCGAGGCCGCCCGCGCGGGGCTGCTGTCCGCCGTCGCCGCCTCCACCTCCCTGCCGGACGAGGACGTGCACACCGCGTTCCGCACGCTCGACGCCGACGCCACGGCCCGTCACCTCTTCGAGGTCGGCGCCGGACTGGACTCCGCCGTGGTGGGCGAGCGCGAGATCGCCGGTCAGGTCCGGCGCGCCCTGACGGCGGCCCAGGAGGCCGGCACCGCCTCGGGCCCGCTCGTCCGCCTCTTCGAGTCCGCCACGCGCACGGCCAAGGACGTCGGCTCCCGCACGGCGCTCGGCGCGGCCGGCCGCTCGGTCGTCTCCGTCGCCCTGGACCTCGCGGAGGAGCTGCGCGGTCTCACCGACGCCGCGGCCCAGCGTGACTTCTGGGCCGGGGCCACCATCCTGCTGATCGGCACGGGCGCCTACGCCGGCACCACGCTGGCGCAGCTGGCGGACCGGGGTGCGACCACCGTCGGCGTGCACTCGGCCTCGGGCCGCGCGGAGCAGTTCGTCGCGGACCGCGGCGGCTGGGCCCTCGCGCTCGGCGGCGAGGCCGTGGCCGGCGCCGTCGCCGAGGCGGACGTGATCATCGGCTCCTCCGGTGGCGAGCGCCAGATCAGCCCCGAGCGCCTGCAGGAGCTGCGCGAGGGCGGACGGCGCCCGCTCACGGTGGTCGACCTGGCCCTCTCGCGCGACTTCGACCCCGCCGTCGCGGACCTGCCGGACGTCGACCTCATCACCCTCGAGTCGGTGCGGCTGGCCGCCCCCGAGCAGGCCCAGGTCGCCGTCGCCGAGGCCCGCGCGCTCGTGGACGATGCCGTCGAGGAGTACCGCGCCGCGCAGCGCGGCCGCAGTGCCGACGCGGCGATCAAGGCCCTGCGCCGCCACACCCTCGGGGTGCTCGACCGGGAGCTCGAGCGCGTGCGTGCCCGCCACGGCTGCACGGCGGCTGCCGAGGAGGTGGAGTTCGCCCTGCGCCGCATGGTGAACCAGCTCCTGCACGAGCCCAGCGTGCGCGCCAAGCGGCTCGCCGCCGAGGGCCGGCTCGACCGCTATGAGGACGCCCTCGAGGCGGTCTTCGGGATCGAGGCCCCCGGCCGCCCCGCCCCCGCCGTGGGCACGGTCGAGGCGGTCTGCCCCGCGCACGAGGACGAGGGCGGCGCCGCGCGCATCGCGTGAGCCGGCCCCGCGCCAGGAGGACCCCGTGACCGCCCACCCCGCCGCCACCGCGCCCGACGAGCCCGGGCGAGGCCGTCGTCTGCCCCGGCACGAGCGTCGCCGCCAGCTGTTGGACTGCGCCCGCGCGGTCTTCGCCGCGGAGCGGTACGCGGGGGCCTCCATGGAGCAGATCGCCGAGCGGGCCGAGGTCTCCAAGCCGGTCCTCTACCAGCACTTCCCCAGCAAGCACGAGCTCTTCCTCGAGCTGCTGGACGCCGAGGTCGCGAGCCTGCGCGCGCTCCTCGAGGCGGCGATGGACACCCGCCGGGACAATCGCGAACGGGTGCGGGCCACCGTCGCCGCCGTGTTCGAGTACATGGCCTCCCCCGAGCGGACCCACCGCCTGATCTTCGACTCCGGCATCGACGGGGACCCGGAGGTGCGCACGCGCAGCGAGGCCGTGCACCGGCTGCTCTCCTCCGAGGTCGCGCGCACCATCCGCGCGGACACCACCGTGGCCGAGGCCGAGGCCGAGGTGCTCTCCCGCGGACTCGTCGGCTACCTCCTGGGCGCCGCCCGTCACTGGGCGGACCGGCTCGACGCCGACGCCCGCCCCGCCGCCGCCGAGATGGCCCGCACGGTGGACGACCTCATCTGGCGCGGCCTCACCTCGTTGCCCTCCGCGGACGACGCCCCGCGCTGACCCGGCCGTCCGGCCCGTTTCGCCCGCGGGTGAACCTCGTGGGCGCCCGCCCACCTCACCGAGCGGTCCCGTAGGCTGACGGCGGACCGCACAGGACGCGACGAAGAGAAGAGGTTCCCCATGGAGATCCGCATCGGTGTGCAGCACGTCGGCCGCGAGGTCGTCATCGACAGCGAGCAGTCGGCGGACGAGGTCCGCTCCCTCGTGGACGCCGCCGTCGCCGACGGCACCCCGCTGGTCCTGACGGACGCCAAGGGCCGCCAGGTGGTCGTCCCCGGTGACCGCATCGGCTTCGTGGAGATCGGCGCGAAGAAGTCGGGCCCGCTCGGGTTCGCCGCCTCCTGACCCGCCCCGCACGCCCCGGTGATCCGCCGGGGCGTGCGTCGTCTCGGCCCCCTTGCCCAGGAGCATCGCCATGTCCTCCCACGCCCTCGGCCTCCGCGGCCCTGCCGACCCGGCCCTGCTCGAGCGCCTCGCCGCCCTGCGGACGGAGCTCGAGCTGCCGTCGGCCTTCCCCACCCCCGTCCTGGCCGAGGCGGAGGCGGCCGCGCATGGGGTGCACGTGGGCCTGGCCGGGAGCCCGGACCACGCGGACCGCACGGCCCTGCCGTTCGTCACCGTGGACCCCGCCGGCGCCACGGACCTGGACCAGGCCCTGCTCCTGACCCCCTCCGACGACGACGGCATCCTGGTCCGCTACGCGATCGCGGACGTGCCCGCCTTCGTGGCACCGGGCGGCGCCGTGGACGCCGAGGCCCGCCGCCGCGGCCAGACCGTCTACCTGCCCGACGGCCGGGTCCCCCTGCACCCGGAGGTGTTGAGCGAGGACGCCGCCTCCCTGCTGCCGGACCGGGACCGACCGGCGTTCGTGTGGACGTTCCTGCTGGACGCCGCGGGCGCCGTCGTCGAGACCGGCCTCGAACGCGCCCGCATCCGCTCCCGGGCGCAGCTGACGTACGGGCAGGTGCAGGCCTTCCTCGACGCGCAGCCGGGGGCACAGGCGCCGACGACGCCGCGCCCCGGGGTCACCGACGCGGACCGGGCCGCCGCCGAGGGGTGGCCGGCCGAGGTGCGCGACTCGCTGGCGCTGCTGCCGGAGGTGGGCCGACGGCGGGCCGCGCAGGAGGCCGCCCGCGGCGGTGCCTCCCTGAACCTGCCGGACCAGGAGGTCCGTGTCACCGAGGACGGGGCGCACGAGCTCGTGCACCGGGCGCCGTTGCCGGCGGAGGAGCACAACGCCCAGCTCTCCCTGCTGACCGGCATGGCCGCGGCCGAGCTGATGCTGGCCGCCGGAGTCGGGATCCTGCGTACGATGCCGGCGCCGGACACCGACGCCGTCGCCGCCTTCCGAGAGCGCACGCGCGCCCTGGGCGCCCCGTGGGACGAGGGCCAGGACTACGGCGCCTACCTGCGTTCCCTCGACCCCGCCGACGCGCGGCACCTGGCGGTGCTGCACGCGGCCACCGGGCTGTTCCGCGGCGCCGGGTACACGGCCTTCGACGCGCAGGCCGAGGACCCGGCCCTGCGCACCCCGCCGGACGAACCGGCCCAGGCCGCGCTCGCCGCCCCCTACGCCCACGCCACCGCTCCGCTGCGCCGGCTCGTGGACCGCTTCGTCCTGGCCCTGTGCCACGCCCATGCCATCGGCGCCCCCGCCCCCGCATGGGTCCGCAGCGCCCTGCCCGCGCTGCCCGCCCTCATGGCGGACTCGTCGCGCCGGGCCTCGGCCGCGAGCCGGACGGCGGCGGACCTCGTGGAGGCGGCGGCACTCGAGTCCCGCGTCGGCGCGGAGCTCGAGGGGATCGCGGTGCGCGAGGCGAAGGACGGCACGGAGGTGTGGCTGCTCGACCCGGCCGTGAGCCTGCGGGTGCCGGGCAGCGTCCCGGCGGGCACCCGGGTGCGCGTGCGGATCGAGGGCGTGGACCGCGCCTCGGGTGCGATCACGGCCGCGGGGGTAGACTGGCCGCACAGCTCACGCTGACCCAGGATGACCGGTCGCTCTCTGATCACCCTGACCCGCCGCCCGCGCCCCTGACGCCCGGGACGGCACCATGACCTGCCGGATCCGGCACGGCCCGCCGCGTACGGCGCGCCCGCCCGGTTCCACGGGGCGCCGCCCGTCGGCCGCTCCGCGTGCTTGCCTCGCGATCGGCTTCCGCTTGAACCGCGCGCACGGCGGAGCCGGGCCTTCCGCCCGCCGTGACGACGCCTGACCAGGAACGCGAGTCGCCATGACCCAGAACTCCGAGCACACCCCCGCCTCCGCCGACCTCGACCCGACGGTCGCCGCGATCGCGGAGGACATCGTCACCGAGGACGCCGCCCCCGTGGCCCCCGAGCAGACCTTCGCCGACTTCGGGGTGCACCCCGCGATCGTCGAGGCCCTGGAGGCCAAGGGCATCGTCCACCCCTTCCCCATCCAGGCCATGACCCTGCCGGTCGCCCTCGGCGGCCACGACATCATCGGCCAGGCCAAGACCGGCACCGGCAAGACCCTCGGCTTCGGCATCCCCGCGCTACAGCGCGCCATCGGCCCGGGCGAGCCCGGCTGGGACGGCCTCGAGGCCAAGGGCACCGCGGGCGCCCCGCAGGCCCTGATCGTCGCCCCGACGCGCGAGCTCGCCGTCCAGGTGGCCGGCGACCTCACGGCCGCCGCGGCCCGGCGCCCCCTGCGCATCGCCACCATCTACGGCGGCCGCGCCTACGAGCCGCAGATCGAGGAGCTGCAGCGCGGCGTCGAGATCGTCGTCGGCACCCCCGGCCGCCTCATCGACCTGATGCGCCAGCGCCACCTGCGCCTGGACCTGGTGAACACGGTGGTGCTGGACGAGGCCGACGAGATGCTGGACCTCGGCTTCCTCCCCGACGTCGAGACCCTGCTCGCCGCCGTCCCGGCCGTGCGTCAGACCATGCTGTTCTCGGCCACCATGCCGGGTCCCGTGGTCGCGATGGCGCGCCGCTACATGACGCAGCCGACCCACATCCGCGCGGCGGACCCGGAGGACGAGGGCCTGACGAAGAAGGACATCCGTCAGCTCGTCTACCGCGCCCACCACATGGACAAGGACGAGCTCGTGGCCCGCGCCCTGCAGGCCGAGGGCCGCGGCCGGACCATCATCTTCACGCGCACCAAGCGCACGGCCGCTCGCGTGGCGGACGAGCTGACGGCGCGCGGCTTCGCGGCCGGCGCGCTGCACGGCGACCTCGGCCAGGGCGCCCGCGAGCAGGCGCTGCGCGCGTTCCGCAACGGCAAGGTGGACATCCTCGTGGCCACCGACGTCGCGGCGCGCGGCATCGACGTCGACGACGTCACGCACGTGTTCAACTTCCAGGCGCCGGAGGACGAGAAGACCTACGTGCACCGCGTGGGCCGCACGGGCCGCGCCGGCAACAAGGGCGTGGCGGTGACCCTCGTGGACTGGGAGGACATGCCGCGCTGGTCCCTGATCGACAAGGCGCTCGGCCTCGGCCAGCCCGAGCCGGTGGAGACCTACTCCTCCTCCCCGCACCTGTTCTCCGACCTCGGCATCCCGAAGGGCACGAAGGGCCGTCTGCCGCAGGCCAAGCGCGTGCTCGAGGGCCTCGAGGGCGAGACGCTCGAGGACCTCGGCGGCCCCGAGGCGAAGCAGCGCGACGGCGGCCGCGGACGGGGTCGCGAGGGCGGTCGGTCCCGCGACGGCGAGCGCGGCGGCCGTGAGGGCGGCCGCGGCGGACGTGGCGGACGGAACCGGGGCGGCCGCTCCGGCGAGGGCCGCGACGATGCACGCGGCGGAGGCCGCGGCGAGCGCTCGGCCCGCGGGCGTGGTGAGGTACCCGCCGAGCAGCGCGCCGAGGGCCGGGGCCGTGGTCGCGGCGAGGGCCGCGAGCGCACCGCCTCGCGCTCCGAGGCCCCCGCAGCCCGGACGCCGGAGCCGGTGGCCGGCGTCGAGCTGACGGAGGCCCGCCGGGCCGAGCGCGCCGAGGCGCGGGCCGAGGCCCGTCGTCGCCGGGGCGGCCGCACCCGCACGCGCCGCCGCAACGGCGAGGTCGTGGACGGCTGACCCTCCCTTCCGGGCCCCCGGGAGTCTTCTGCGCGAATGACCCTTCTGACCGCCGTGCAGGCGGCCGGAAGGGTCATTCGCGCAACGGATCCTCCGCCGTCGCCCCGGCCGTCCGGGCTCAGCCGCGGATGATCGCCGTGCCGGTGCCCTGCCGCTCGATCTCGGCGAGCACCTCCGCGCCCGTGGTGTGCTCGCCGATCGGATTGGGCTTGCCCGTGCCGTGGTAGTCGGACGAGCCGGTGACGAACAGCCCGTGCCGGTCCGCGAACGCGCGCAGCCAGGTGCGCTCCTCCGCCGGGTTGTCCCGGTGCTCGACCTCGACCCCCGCCAGTCCGGCCTCGGCCATCTGCTCGAACACCTCGTCGCCCACCACGCGGCCCCGCATGCGCGCCCGGGGATGCGCGAACACCGGCACCCCGCCGGCGGCCCGGATGAGCGCGACCGCCTCGGCCGGGTCCGGGGCGAAGTGCGGCACGTAGTACTTGGACCGGCCGGCGAGGATCTCCCGGAACGCCGCGGAGCGGTCCGGGACGGCCCCGATCGTCACGAGGGCGTCGGCCAGGTGGGGCCGGCCGATCGTCGCGTTCTCCGCCGCGTGCTCCTGGACCAGCTCCCACGTGATCGGGAAGTCCGCGCCCAGGCGCCGCACCATCTCCTGCGCCCGGATCAGCCTCGCGTCGCGGGCCAGGCCGACCTCCCGCAGCAGGGCGGGGTCCTCGGGGTCGTGCAGGTAGCTGAGCACGTGCACGCTCACGCCGTCGGCGGAGGTGCAGGACATCTCCATGCCGGGCACGAGCGTCAGCCCGGTCTCCCGCGCGGCGTGGGCGGCCTCGGCCCAGCCGGCGGTCGTGTCGTGGTCGGTGAGCGCGAGGCCGTCCAGCCCGGCCCGCGCCGCCGCACGCACCACGTCGGCCGGCGGCTCGGTGCCGTCGGACTCGGTCGAGTGCGTGTGCAGGTCGTAGCGGGCCATGGCGGCCATGGTACCGAGACCCGCGCGCGGCGGCCCCGACCTGCCCGCGCCCACCGGTGCCATGATGGAGGGCATGACCGATGCCGCACAGCACCCCGCCCAGACCACCCCCGACCAGCCCGCCGCCGCCCCCGAGGCGGGCGCCGACGGCACCGGCGCGGTGAACCCCCAGCCGCTGGCCGAGCGCGTCGACAACCGCTCGCAGCGCCCCGCCTCGAACGCCTTCCGCGACTTCATGGCCTCCGACTGGGCGCCCTCGTCGCAGGCCCTGCCCGACCCCGACGCCTCGGCCCCGTACGCCGCCCGGCGGCGGGCCGCCGTGTCCGCGCGCTTCCCGGGCGAGCGGATCGTGGTGCCGGCCGGCCGCCTCAAGGTCCGCTCGAACGACACCGACTACCGCTTCCGCGCGCACTCCGCGTTTGCCCACCTGACGGGCCTCGGCGTGGACCACGAGCCGGACGCCGTGCTCGTGCTCGAGCCCACGGACCCGGGCGCCGGCGACGACGGCACGGACCACACCGCCACCCTGTACTTCCGTCCCCTGGCCGGCCGGGACACCGAGCAGTTCTACGCGGACTCGCGCTCGGGTGAGTTCTGGATCGGCCCCCGTCCGACCCTGGCCGGCCTGGCCGCCCGCACGGGTCTGCGCACGGCGGGGCTCGAGGAGCTCGAGTCCGCCGTCACCAAGAACGTGGCCGCGGACGGCACCGCGGTGCGGCTGCTGGCCGAGACCGACCAGGACGTGGACGCGCTGCTGGCCGCCGTCCGGACCGAGGCCGGCGTGGACCTGGCCGCCGCGGCCGAGGCCGACGCCCAGACCGCCGAGTTCCTCTCCGAGCTGCGCCTGGTCAAGGACGCGTGGGAGGTCGAGCGGATGCGCGCCTCGGTGGCCGCCACGATCGCGGGCTTCGAGGACGTCGTGCGGGCCCTGCCGCGCGCCGTGGGCCACGACCGCGGCGAGCGCGTGGTCGAGGGCGCCTTCTTCGCCCGCGCCCGCCTCGAGGGCAACGACCTGGGCTACGACACGATCGCGGCCTCCGGCAACAACGCCACGATCCTGCACTGGATCCGCAACACGGGCGCCGTGCGCCCGGGTGAGCTGCTGCTGCTCGACGCCGGCGTCGAGGACGACTCCCTCTACACCGCGGACATCACCCGCACCCTGCCCGTGTCCGGCACGTTCACGGACGTGCAGCGCCGCATCTACCAGGCGGTCCTCGACGCCGCGGACGCCGCCTTCGCGATCGTGCGCCCCGGCATCCGGTTCCGCGAGCTCCACGCCGAGGCCATGCGGGTGCTCGTCGACCGCCTCGACGGCTGGGGCCTGCTGCCGGTCTCGGCCGAGGTCGCGCTCTCGGACGAGGGCCAGCACCACCGGCGCTGGATGCCCCACGGCACCTCGCACCACCTCGGCCTCGACGTGCACGACTGCGCCCAGGCCAAGCGCGAGCTCTACCTGGACGGCGTGCTCGCGCCGGGCATGGTCTTCACGATCGAGCCGGGTCTGTACTTCAAGGAGGAGGACCTGGCCGTCCCCGAGGAGTACCGCGGCATCGGCGTGCGCATCGAGGACGACATCCTCGTGACCGAGGACGGGGCCGAGAACCTCTCCGCGGTCCTCCCCCGCACCCCGGACGAGATCGAGGCCTGGATGGCGCGGCTCCAGGCGTGATCCGGCGCGGAGGGCGCCCCTAGGGTTCGGACCATGGGTATCGACCTGACCACCGAGCTCACCGCCCTCCGCGACCGCCTCCTCTCCGCCGAGGCGGAGCACGCCGACCTCATCTCCCGCGTCCGGGAGCGCCACCGGGCCTCGGCCCGGAACCTCGTGCACTACGTCGCCCTGCGCGGCACCGACCTGCGGCCCCTGCAGGAGGCGCTGAGCGACGCCGGACTGTCCTCTCTGGGCCGCATGGAGGCCGGCGTGCTGGGCCACGTGGACGCGGTGCTGGCCGCCGCCCGCGCGCTCGACGGCGACCCCGCCCCCGCGCCCGAGGACGACGCCCTGACCTCCGCCGAGGGCCGCGCCATCCTCGCCCGCAACGCGGCGAGCCTGCTCGGTCCGGCCCGCGGCGACCGGGACGCGCGCATCATGGTGACCATGCCCTCCGAGGCCGCCACGGACCCGGAGCTCGTGGCCCGGATCGCCGAGGCCGGCATGGACCTGGCGCGCGTGAACTGCGCCCATGACGACGAGCAGGCGTGGGCCGCCATGATCGCGGCGGTCCGCCGGTGCGCCGGTGCGGGCCGGCCCGCGCCCCTGGTCGCGATGGACCTGGCCGGGCCGAAGGTGCGCACGGGCCCCATCGAGCCGGGCCCGCGCGTCGTGAAGGTGAAGCCGACCCGGGACCCCTCCGGGACCGTCACCGAGCCCTCCCGCGTGTGGCTCGCCGCCGGGCCCCACGATGCCGTGGCCGCGGCGGACCGGCCGGACGGCGCCGTCGTCGTGCCGCTCGCGGACCCGGAGGGGACGACCCTGGCGGTCCTGCAGCGCGGCGACGAGATCGAGCTGACCGACGCGCGTGGCGCACACCGCAGGCTCGAGGTCGAGCAGGTGGACGGCGAGGGCGTGCTCGTGCGGGCGGAGAAGACGGTCTACTGGGCGACGGGCACGGCACTGACGACGCCGCACGGTCCGCTCGAGGTGGGACCGCTGCCCCCGCTCGAGCAGTCGATGCGCGTGCACGAGGGCGAGCAGATCGTGCTGACCCGCTCGCTCGAGCCGGTTCCCGCGGTCGACACGCCGCCCTACCGGATCGGCCTCACCCTGGCGCAGGCGTTCGCGGACGCGACGGTCGGCGACCGGGTCTCCCTCGACGACGGACGGATCGGCACGCGGATCACGGGGGTGTCCGACGATGAGATCACCCTCGAGGTGACCCAGGCCGGCCCGCGCGGGGCGAAGCTCAAGGCGGAGAAGGGCGTGAACTTCCCGGACACGCACCTGGACATCCCGGCCCTCACGGACGAGGACCTCGCCCACATCCCGTTCGCGGCTCGCCACGCGGACATGGTGAACATGTCCTTCGTCCGCTCGGCCGAGGACGTGGCCCAGCTGATCGACGCGCTCGAGGCCGAGGACGCGCCGGACGTGGACATCACGCTGAAGATCGAGACGGTGGAGGCCTTCCGGCAGCTGCCGCGGATGCTGCTCGAGGCGATGCGCTGGCGGGACGTCGGGGTGATGATCGCCCGCGGCGACCTGGCGGTGGAGGCCGGCTTCGCACGCATGGCCGAGCTGCAGGAGGAGATCCTGTGGCTGTGCGAGGCCGCGCACGTGCCCGCGATCTGGGCCACCCAGGTCCTCGAGTCCCTCGCCAAGACCGGCCTGCCCTCACGGGCGGAGATCACGGACGCCGCGATGGCGCAGCGGGCCGAAGCCGCGATGCTGAACAAGGGCCCGTACATCGACCGCGCCGTCACCGTCCTCGGCGACATCCTGGGCCGGATGCACGGTCATGCGAGCAAGAAGCGCGACATGCTCCGGCGGCTCGAGTCCTGGTCCCTCTGACGGGGCTCAGCCGCGCGGCTCGTCCTGGGGCCGTGGCGGGTGGCCGCCGCGCGCCTCGATGAGCTTGGCGACCTCCTCCGGCGGCAGGGTCACGCCGTAGGAGCGGTCCAGGCCGGTGGGCGCGGGGTCCGCCTCCGGGGCGGGCCGGGCCGGCGCCT